>DAOSOK010000005.1 GCA_035373905.1 Candidatus Ozemobacteraceae bacterium
GCCGATCCAGGAAACCATGACCAGAAATTACACCACTTGACGGGACGTAAGCCCGAAAAAAGGGGGCTTTTCAATTGTTATAGCGGCAGGAGTAAAATTGGTCGAGGGTGTGGTCTTCGAACGGGAAGAGAAGGAGACATTGGGATGCAGAGCGAATTCAATGTGAGCACGCCGGGGGAAAACGGCGGTTCGTATCAGCTGCTTCGGGAAAACATCAGTCTGCCCTCTCTGAAAATCTTTTCGAAACTCAGGCTGGAGCGCGAAAAGACGAATTTCAAGAAGATTCGATGCCCTCTGTGCGGCTGGCGGCCTCGGAAAAAGGACCTCTGGTCGTGCGGGCCCAATGAATCCCCTGAAGGCTTTCTCAAAGGGTGCTTCACGAGCTGGAATACGTTTCTGACGCATGGCCAGTGTCCAGGCTGTCTGCATCAGTGGAAATGGACCTGCTGCCTGGCCTGCTCGCGCTGGTCGCTTCATGAAGACTGGTATGAGAAGACCCCCTGAGAGAAAAGCAGGGAGTTCCTACGTGTCTCAGACATAGCACGACAGTGAACTCGCACACACGATACCGTTCGTGCTGAGGTATCGAAGCACGAAATGCCTCTCGCCCCCTTCGACAGGCTCAGGACAGGCTTCGATACCTCAGAGAGAACGGAGCATCGATTTTCATCTGCAGGTTTCCGGGGGCATGGTGCAGGTCTGAGTCGCGTAATGTCCGCGACTGTTAGGAATAGAGACTCATCGGATTTTCCCGAGCTGGACGTTCATCTTGAAATCGGGATCCTCCATCAGCTCGCACCCCTGCTGGACGAGGCGGAGATACCGGTTCATATACCGGACGAGTTTTTGCCACTTCACGTCCGGATCGGGCGGCCCTTCGTACGCGAACATCAGCATCTCCTTGAACTCGCCGGGCGTCGTCTCGATGTTCACGTGAACTTCCGGTTCGTCGGGAATTCCCTCCGAAGCCTCGTCGAACAGCAGGCGAATCATCCGTGATGCCGGGAGATCCAGCTTCTCTCTGGCTGTCAGGCGCGCATTTTCCGATGACATCGTTCATTCTCCTCTCGAAAAATTTCGTCTCACAGAGTGAGAACCGGATCGTTTCACGAAGATGAACTCTCTTTTTTCGTGGTTCATAAGCTTCGTTCCCGCCGGTTTATGGAATGTGTCGACGAAATGAGAGGGAGGGAATATATGATCCTGTATACATGTTCGAACGTCCTCAAGGATCAATGGAGCCGGTTTCTCCATTTTTTCTGCCTGGGCTGCGGCAACGAATACGGCGACGTCTCGCTGACCTGCGGGAAGTGCGAATCCTGCGGCGAGCCTCTGTTTATTTCGACGGAAACGGCCCTGATACAAGCCTTCGAGGATGCCCCCGGCCGGGTGAAACGGAAGATTCTCGAGACGATCGAACACCGATTCTGGAGACTCCAGGCCAGAATATTCTTCACCATCACCCCGCGAATCATGCGCCTCGATGACGAGAAACACATCGGATCATTCTGCGTGGGGTGCGGCGAGCTCCTGTGGGGCGCCTCGTTCGACCGCGGAGCGTGCACGTGCTGCGGGGCCGCCGTGACGCGGGCGACCGAAGAGCAACTCCAGGCCGATTTCCTTGGCGCGCCGGAGACGGTGAAGACAAAGATCATCCAGGGAATCATGTATCACCGCACCCTGTTGATGTTTTTCCGGGGCCGCACACGGACAACCTTCTGAAATACCGGCAGATCGTTGGAATGCGACGCCGAATCGGCGGAAAGAAAAGCCTATGATATTCTACACATGTTCGAATGGCATGGAAGAGAGCAAGAGCCTGCTTCTCCACTACTTCTGCCTGGATTGCGGCTGTGAATACGGCAATGCCTCGCTGGCCTGCGGGAAGTGCGAGTCGTGCGGCATGACTCTGTCCATATCGACGGAATCGGCCCTGGCCCGAACCTTTGACGATGCCCCCGGCAGCGTCAGGCACAGGATTCTCGAGGCGATCGAGCAACGCTACTGGAGACTGAGAGCCAGGTGCTTTTTCACGGTAATCCCGCGTGTCCTGCACCTCGAGGATGAAAAATTCATCCCTTATTTCTGTCTTCGATGCGGCGCTCTTCTATGGGAAACGGCGGTTGGGGGCGGAGGATGTCGGTCCTGCGGGGCTGCCTCGACAGTGATGAACGAGGAGCAGTTCCAGGCGAAATTCAATGGCGCACCCGAGGCGGTGAAGGCCAAAATAATAACGGGTATTATGAAACATCGCGTCCTGCTGATGCTTTTCCACGCCCGCACGGTGGTGAGTTCCTGGGTAAAGTTCCTTGCATGAAACCCGTATGATAACGCCATAGAGAGAAACCGGAGGTGTACGGATGGCTGACCAGACTCATGAGATCGACCTGTATTCGCGCGAGGTTCGCGTCATTCGCGCGGCGCGCGACGTGCTCGCGAAATATGCCTACGGCCAACCCGTTGCCGGGCCCGACGGGAGGCTGACGTTCCGGGTGACCGGGGGAACGAAGCCCTACGAGGTGACCATCGACCCGGCCTGGTTGCTTCAGCCGGCCTGCACCTGCCCGGACGCCGAGAACCGGGCAAAAACACATACCGGGGGCTTCTGCAAGCACATCATCGCCCTGATGATCAAGGACGCGCGCTTCCAGGCGCAGCTGCTCGACCTGTTTCTGTAAAGGGAGGAACGCCAGATGGCCAGAATCGCACGCTCGAAAACCACCCAGGCGAAGGCCCTTCCCGAGGGCTACACGTATCAGCAACTCCTGCCGCTCGTCGGGGGCATGCTCCACTCCGGCATCTCCGTCCTCCTGCGCGGCCACCCCGGCGTCGGCAAGTCGTCGCTCGCACGCGAACTGTCGCAGGCCATGAACCTGCCGCTGATCGACATCCGGCTGGCCCAGCGCGACCCGGCCGAGATCGGCGGCGTCCACTTCCCCGACCGCGAGCGGAAGGTGCTCGACCTCTTCCCGCCGCAATGGGTCAGAGACGCCTGCTCAGAGCCCAGCTTCGTGTTCCTCGACGAGATCAACGCGGCCGTGACGAAGCTCCACCAGGCCGTGGCCTACCAGATCGTCCTCGAGCACCGCATCGGCGAGTTCGCGTTCCATCCCGGAACCGTCGTCATGGCGGCCGGCAACCTCGAGGAGGACAACGCGATCGTCACCGCCCTTTCGTCGGCCCTGTGCAACCGGTTCGCGCACTTCATCCTGCGCGTGGACGCCCGCACCTGGCTGGACTGGGGCATCCGGGCCGGCGTCGACCCGTCGATCATGGCCTACATCGGCCAGGAAGGCGAAGAGGCGCTCTATGACAACTCCGGTGATGTCGCCTTTCCCTCCCCGCGCACATGGGAAATGGCCAGCAGGGTTCTTCCCGCCATTCACGAGGCGGATCAGAAGCGGGCTGTCGCGGCATGCGTGGGCGTGGGGGCCGCAGAGCGGTATTTCAGCTTCCGGCGCATCTACGGCGAGATCAACGCGGCGAAGATCATCGGCCAGGGCGCTCCCGTGAACTTCACGAAGGGGAAATACGCCGATCCGAGCTTCATCTATGCCGCCGTCTTTGCCGTTGCGAGCCATGTCGCTCGCGGGAATCCGCCCACGGACGCCCAGCTTCCCAACGTGGTGACCTTCCTGACCTCGCCGGGCCTCGACCCGGAGTACGTGATGCTGTTCCTGAAACAGGTGAAGTCGCGCAGTGACCTGGTCGACCGCCTCAAGCCCATTCCCGCCTTTCAGGAGCTGGCCCGCAGGCTCGTCGATCTCAAACTGGAGAATTACAGATGAAGCGCGTGAGCAGAACTGACAGACCTGATGCCTCCAGGGGCGATGCCGGGCAGATTCCGGCCGTCGAGATGAAGCGCCTCGTTTCCCTTCGGATGAGCCTTCTCGAGTCTCATCCGTTCTGGGGGTTTCTCCTCCTGCCTTTGAAGCTGGTTCCTGATCCCGAGCTCCCGGCGTTCGCCGCCACCGACTGCCTGCACCATATCTGGTTCAACCCGGAGTATACGCGGCACCTGTCGGTTTCCCAGCTCGGTTTCGTTCTATTGCATGAGGTATGTCATCTGGTGTTCGCCTCGCATCATCGCCGGGGCGGCCGGAATCTCCATCTCTGGAACTGCGCCACCGATTACGCCATCAACCGCATCATCGCGGAGATTCCTCACCCTGTTTTCCGGGGCAAGCCCCTGTATGAGCGGCCGGAAGCCAGCATTCCGGGGCTCGGGGAGGTCTCGCTGTTGTTCGACGAGCGGTTCGACGACATGATTGCGGAAACCATCTACGAGACCCTGCTGAAGGAGGAAGAGGACGCCATGGCGGACGCCGTGGAGATCACGATCACTCTTCCCCGGCCCGGCGAGGACTCGAGCCCCTGGAATCTTCCGGGGCTCCGGCACCGGCAGGGAAACATCGATATCCATCTTCCGTACGATCTGAGCGACGGACAGCACGAAGAACTGGTCGAGCGGGTGATCGACGCGATCGAACAGTGGCAGAGGGGCGAGGGACGCGGCCACTTCCCGGCCGGGGAACTTCGCGACCTGCTTCCAGGCGAGCGGGGGAAAGTCGCGTGGCAGCGCATCCTGCAATCGTATGTCGGCCAGGCCCTGGCGCGCGACGACTACTCGCTGGCCCGGCCCAACCGGAGATATCTCGAATGCGATCTCGTCGTGCCCGGCCTTTATTCCGAGCGGATCGGCGGCCTGGTGATCGCGCTCGACACCTCGGGAAGCATGACGGAAAGCGAGCTTTCCGCCGCATGCGTCGAGATCGTGCAGTTGTCGCAGTTCGCCGAAGAGTGCTTGCTGATCGTCGCCGATGCCCAGGTTCACGAAGTGGTCCCGACCGCCCGGATCGACGCCTGGATCGAAAACCTGAAGGCGAAGGGCGGCGGCGGAACCGACCATCGCCCCGTCTTCGACTGGTTGAAAGAGCGGAATATCCGGCCCGAGCTGTTCATCGGCCTCACCGACCTGTTCAGCACCTTCCCGAAAAAGGCGCCGACGTACCCCGTCCTGTGGGTGACCGGCGCCAAGCACGGCAAGGCCCCCTGGGGCCGGGTCATCACCATCTCCTGACTCCGTTCGTGCCGATCGGGCGCGCCTTTGAGGCGATTCACTTTATTTGTGGTTCAACCTGGATAATCCGTCCGGTTGATAGGGAGTGAAAGAAACAAACATAAGGAGGATTGAAATGTATAACGAAGACTCGTGCTCGATCGGCGGCTTTCTTTCCTTCTTCAGCGCAGGGGATCGGCGCTGGGTGCGCGAGGAGATCGAACTCTCCTCCATCGAGACGGAGGGCTATCGGAGAAATCTGGAAGCCTGCTCGTATCTCCGGCTTCGCCCCTTCCCCGGCCTCGGCCGGCGGAAGCGCCGCCCTCGTCGGCGCGCGGCGTGATCCCGGGAGCCCGGGATGCCTTCCCGGGCTTTGCCGTATGGGGTGGCGATATGATCATCCGGCCATACGCGAGTATATGTATTGCGTTCGTTATATCACTATTCCTGTCGATCGGGCTGATCGAATGGGCGCAAAAGCGAGACGGCCAGGTCGCCGTCGTGTCATACAGGACGGTGATGCAGGCCTGTCTCTCCTTCATCGACACGATCGCCGACCGTGTGTCCGACAAGGTCGCGGATAAAATAGCGAATAAAATCGCCGACCGGGTCGCCGCGAAGCTGGCCAGGGATGAAGAGTTCAGGAAACGGCCCGAACAGCCTCGGGAAAAGGCGGCGGCACGAAGAAAACCGAGGGGCGCGCACACCGGAAGACGATGAAACAGAAAGCGACCGGCACATCTGCCGGCCGCCTTCGCATGCGATCATTGGCGCGTTTCACTGGCTTGGGCGAAACCGATGGGGGTGATCTCGGCCAGCAGGCCGTTCCACTGGCGAAGTTCGCGCCTGATGGCCGTCATGAGGATGGGATCCTCGCTCCGCAGGTCGAGGGTCGTGATGAGATTAACAACGATGAGATGGACCCATTCCTGGTCAGGAAGGATCCCGCAGTCGAGCGCCGTCGTGAACTGGCGCCGAAGATTCGAGATCTCTCGATCAGACATGGGCTTCGCGTGGGAGAGAGCCTCTCCGTCGAACCACTTTTCGATCAGTGATTCGAACTCAATCCAGTTCTGAGCTTCCGTCATGATGCGCCTCCTGTCGAATTGACCAATGCGAGAGGGAGAAGATTGTCCTGCCTCAGCTTCGCAAGCCGCTGGACAAGTCGTGCAAGAACTCCCTCCGTGAGCATCCTTGCCAGATGACCCTCGCAGAATCGATCCTGCCGTACGTGCGCAGTGAACATCCGTCGTATGGTTTCATAGCCTGCCACGTCGATCAATTCAGGCATCTTCTGAAAAACGTTCCGACCAGCCTCCCACTTGATCCAGTTGAAGACGAAGATAAATCCAGAGTCGTGAAGCAATTTAAGGAATAAATAAAATTCATGACTGAATGATGGATATGGGAAGTTGGTCATGTTTTTGAAGAATTTCTCTGCTGGAGGCCATTCGACCGTAAAGGACCCAGATTTCTCAAAACAGGGGAGACAGGCAATGATCTCGTCGATACTTTGCAGGCTGGGTGAATTATCCCACAGGCCAGGAGGGTTGCCGATCGTGCCGTCGCGAAGTCCCCGCAGATATGCCTGTTTCGCCTCAAGCGTGATCGCGTTGAGCGCGTCGATGTCAACGACATCTCCCTCATCCCATTCAAAATCGTATTCCTTGTCCCAGATCACGACTTTCATGACTTCCTCCTTCAAACGATTCCGGTGGCCAGCTCTGTTTCGTCCTTTTCCTGGATGAGAAACACCGGTCGTATTCGGGGGAATGAAACATCAATATTTGGGTGTTCTAGAACCGGTCACTTTCCTGGGATCCGCGCTTTCGAGGCCAGCAGGTCGATGACTGTCTGGACGTGTTCCCTGACGGCGGAGAAGTCGGGAGAGCGCCGGGAGTTCGTTTCATCGATATATAAACGACGATTTATTTCGATCATGAGAGAAAGACAGGCGGAACGCCTGCCGTGATGGGACAGGGGGACGATGGTGCCGGCATAGGGACGGTTCAGTTTCACCTGGAAGCCGGCTTCGGAGAAATAATTCGCGGCGCATTCCACCAGGGAGGAGGGTGTGTGGAAGGGATCCGTTCCCAGGCAGATATCCGGGCGCGGGGTTTCCTGGTCGGCATCGCAGGGCAGGGGATGATCGGGAAAACTGTGTCCGTCGATGATCAGGCAGCCGCCCCGCCGCTCCAGCGCTTCGTCGACGGCCCTGGTCAGCCTCTCGTGGTGCGGATGATAATACCGGGTAAGAAGGGCCTCCCGGCTTCCCGGGTCGAGAGGATGCCTCAGCGGCTTCCCGCCGCTGGTCTTCATGTAGACGGCCCCCATGCCCTTGTGTGCCATCGACTCCCGGGCGTCGTCGGGAAAGCGCTCCGGATCGACGACCAGTCGGCTGACCGGGAAACCGATCGTGACGGCCCGCTCGGGATCGCAGGCGAATAGTTTGTCGGCAAAATGGTCCGTGAGGAGCCGGACCTCCTCAGCGAGTTCCCTGTCATCCAGACAGAACGTCTTCCGCACATCCTCCGGAATGACCGTGGATGCATGGGGAACGTGGATGATCAGCGCAGGGAACCGCTTCATGAATCCACCTTCGGGCCAGGAGACGGAACGTCAGAAACCACGGCTGGGCCGGTCGCGCGGCGGGAGCAGGCGTTGTGGAGGGTTTCCGGGTCGGCGAGGAGGGTGACGCGGTGTTTCGCCCGGGTGAGGCCGGTGTAGACGATCTCGCGTGACAGCAGGCGGGCCGCGGTGTCGGAGGGCGGGAGCGGAAGGATCAGGAACACCTCGTCGTATTCCGATCCCTGGCTCTTGTGCACCGTCACGGCGAAGGCCGGCTCGGGGCCCGGCAGTTCGTCGACGGGCACCCGCAGAATCGTGCCGGGGCGCGGGAAGACGCCGAACAGGCCGCCGTCCTTCGCCGGCAGGACCAGGCCGGTGTCGCCGTTGAACAGCTCCAGCCGGTAATCGTTTCGGGTCACCATCACCACCGCGCCCGGGAAAAAGGCGCCCCAGCCCTCGCCCGGAAGTTGCTTCCGCAGCTGCGCCGAGACGAGGCGGTTGATCGACTCGACGCCGAATGGCCCCTCCCGGTAGACGGTCAGGATTTTCCGCCGCGTCAGGAACTCGAACGCCCCGGTGAGCGGATGCTCCGGTTTCAGCGATTCTCCGGTCATGGGAATGCCTTCCTTCAGACAACTCCGGATGACGTCGGAAAAGGCGTTGCCCGAGCCTTTCGCGAACTCGGCCGACCAGGCGGCGATTTCCTTCGAAAACCCGTCGGAGGTCCACTCCGCGGGGCTCCGCCACTCCAGGATGTTCTCCCGGCCGGGCGGGAAGATGCCGCGCAGATGGGCGGTGAAATCGCCCCCGGGGCAGTATCCGTTGATCGCCCGCGCGGCCTCGATGATCGTCGTGTTCGCCCGGTGGCACGTCTGGAGAACGGCGATGCGGTCCGCCATCGGACTTTGCCCGGACGTTTTGCCGGACGTGAGGAAGCCCGCCTCGGCGGTAGGGGCGAGGCCGAGGATCTTATTTATATTCATTGCCATAAAATGGCTGAACGTCGACTGCCGGACGTCGCCGACCAGGTCGGCGAGCACCGTTCCGGCCTCGACGGAGGGAAGCTGGTCGCGGTCTCCGATCAGGATGATGCGGGCCTCGGGCGGCGCGGCGTCGAGCAGGCGGGACATCAGCTCCGTGTCGACCATCGACGTTTCGTCCACGAGGATGAGATCGGCCTCCAGGGGATTTTCCGACGAATGAGAGAAGGTGAGCTTCGAGGGCGAGTAGCCGAGCAGACGGTGCAGGGTGCGCGGTTCGAGGCATTCGATCATCTCGTCACCGGGCAGGTGCCGTTTCTTTTCCCGGAGCAGCCCGAGCTGGATGCGCAGGGTTTCGCCCAACCGCTGTGCCGCCCGGCCCGTCGGCGCGGCCAGGGCGATCCTGTCCGCCTTCAGGCCCGCCTGCAGGAGGCAGCGGATCAGCGTGAACACCACCGAGGTCTTCCCCGTGCCGGGGCCCCCGGTGATGACGAAGAACCGGCGAATCAGCGCCGCCGCCAGGGCTGTCTTCTGGTCGTCACCCAGCGTGACCGCGGAATGTTCCGTTACTGTCAGGAAAATGTCCCGCCAGGCTTCCGGGGAGGCGGGCAATCCCGTTTCCGGCGTATCCGGGGCGCTCTGCCGTTCCCGCAAGGCGCTCTGGAGACGGTCATCGGCTTCCCGATACCGGTGGAAGGCCAGGCGACGTTCGTCGCGGATCAGCGGCAGAAACGGCGTCGGCGCGGCGTCGCCCACGATCGAGGCATAGGTTTTCTTCTTCAGGTTTTTCAGAAGAATATCGAATAATATATCCCGTCCCTCGAACGCCGGCAGGCGGTCGAACGGCCGAGCCGGGTCGAGCGTCATCGAGAGGCCGCCCTCCACCCGGACGAGAAACAGGTTCATCATGGCGGCTTCCAGGGCGGTCCGGGCCTCGCCCGCAGGAATGCCGCCGATCTCGCAGACGTCGCGGATCGTCTGGAAATCCGTCGCCGTCAGGTCCGTTTCGCGGACGACGGTTTCGAACAGGGCGGCGCGGACCGCGTCGGCGGATTCCGGCCAGATGCCGAGGTCCTGCAGGTCGCGCGTCAGGGTTTCGTGATTCCGGTTCATGCCTCGCCTCCCGCGCCTGTCCGTTTCCCGAGGAGCGCCGGGAGCGTCTCCCGTTCGAACCTGTCGAGAATCGCGTCCGAAAGATCCCCATGGAAAACGCCGGGCGAGCCCTTCGCCCCGGTCATGCCCCGGACGAACAGATACCCGGCCCCGGCGAGCGGCGTCGCTTCGGTTCTCTGCTCCGGCCCGCGCAGGAGGCGGCGGAGGGCGACGCCATACAGGAGATACTGCAGACGATACCGATGCTCCTCCATGATACCGTCGAGCGCGGTTCCTCCATACCCGGCGCGGGAGCGATTTGTTTTGAAGTCAATGATATGGTATGCGTTATTATATCTTATGACCAGGTCGAGGGCGCCCGTCAGCAGACCTTTGCTGACGGTCGTTCCGAGCAGTTCGCGGGCGGCGGCGCCGGGCGCGGGCATCCAGAAGACCATCTCGTGACGTCGCTCCCGGCAGGCGGCCAGCGGTTGACCGCCGAGAAACTCCAGGGGCGTGCGAAGCGTGTTCCAGGCGAGTTCTGCCAGGCGTGCGGCATCCGCGGGGTCGTGAAGCCGTCGAATGGGATACCGCCGGAACAGCCGGCCGATCAGCTCGGCCGACGGGGTTCCCTCCGCGAGAAGATCCGACGGCGTCTTCGCAGCCATGACGGCCTCGTAATCGAGCTGCTCCATCAGGGCGTGAAACAGCGTGCCGGTGCGGGCCCCGGCCGGAAGCCCGATATCCGGCTCCGCAGCCGCTCCGGCTGCCTCTTCCGCGTCCGGAGGTTCGTCGCAGGGCAGGAACTCGATGGTCGCCCCCGTCGTCTCGCGATCATCCTCGAGCGCGACCGGTTCCGGCCCGCCGCGTGAAGCCAGGCTGCTGAACGAATTGACCGGGATGAACAGGCGATCCCGCGTCGGGATCCGCTCCGGCGGCGGTTCGAGGACGAGCTGTGACGAGACGGTTCGGGCGGATATCCCGGGCTCCGATGGCGCCGGGCCCGCCCCATCGGCCGGCTCCGTGAGCCGGAGCGCGACGCCGGCGTGATTGCCGGTCGGGCCGGCCGTCAGGCCGGGAAACGCCTTCTCGATCCCTTCGCGCAGGTACTCGTAGATCGGCCCCGCTTTCTTCGGATTCTTTTCCGGGATGCCGAGCGGCATGTAGACTCTGCCGATAGCCCGTGTCATCGCGACGTAGAACAGGCGGCGCTCCTCGTCCTGCTCCTCGTGGGCGCTGAGCCGCTTCGCCTCGTCGGAGCCGGAAAGGTCGATGCGCCATTTCCGGGTTCCCGCCGGGCCCGGTTCAGGCACGTGATACCGTCGGAACGTCTCGAAATCGGTGGAGGTGAACCAGCCGAGGATGAAGACGACGGGGAACTCGAGCCCCTTCGCCGCATGCATCGTCATGATCTGCACCTTCGGCTGGTCGCTCTCGACACGCAGCAACAGGCCGGGTTGGTCGTCGATCGTCCCGCGTTTCCGATCGGCTGCGATGCGCCGGCTGAGGCCGGCCAGGTCGAGTCGCTCCCGCTCCGCGATCAGGGCGAGCTCCCGCCCCAGGTCGAGAAGCGTCGTCACGCCCGCGTCCGGGTCATCGTCGGACGTGGCGGCGTCGAGAAGCCTGCCGGTTTCGGTCAGCAGGGCCCGGAAAAGCGTCGGCCACTTCCCCGCCTCCGCGAGCTCGGCCCACGCGCGAAACCGCACGGCCAGCTGATCGCGGGGGGAAAGTCCGGTGAATCCCTCGAGCCGGTCGACGGGATACCGGAAGAACCTCGTCAACAGGGCTTTCTTGACGGCCGAGGCATCCGAGGGGTTCGCCACGGCGTCGAGCACCAGGGCGATCTCGCCGGCTTCGCGCGACTGCATCAGCCCGGCATGACGCCGCGTGACGAACGGGATTCCGGCCTCGGCGAGCGCGCTCGTCACCCGTCGCTCATCGGGAGCGCCCCGCACGAGGATCGCGATGTCGTCGGGGCTCAGCGGTCGCACCGTCTCCTTGCCCCGGAAGGAATACCGGCCGCTCAGCAGGTCCTGCGTTTCCCGGACCACGAACGCCACATACTCCTCGCGGGCCTCTGATGCCCTCCTGGCGGTCGAACCGACGAACTGGAGAGGCCGGGAATCGGGCTCGCCGTTCTCCTCGAGCTGACGCTCCGAAGCCGGCGTGACCTTCTGATACCCGCTGACGATGCCGCTCTCCGAGAAAAGCCGGTCGAGAGCCGTCACCAGCATGGGTGACGAACGGAAGTTGCGGTCCAGCGTCTCGGTTTCGGCCCCGTTGTCGCGAACCAGTCGCGTGACGGCGTCCTGGAACGTCACGACGTCGGCCCCGCGAAACCCGTAGATCGCCTGCTTCGGGTCGCCGACGACGAACAGGTGCCGGTTCGGCCCGCCCGTGAACAGCTTCTCGAACATACGCCACTGGACCGGGTCGGTGTCCTGAAACTCGTCGACGAGCGCCGCCGCAAAACGCACCTGGAGGTGTTTCACAAGGGCCGGCGACCCCTCGAGCGCTTCGAGCGTGCGGTTCAGCATGGCGGGGTAGTCGATCAGCCCTTCGTGTCGCATCAGAAGACGGCCGAATCGCGCGCAGTCGCGGACGATGCGCGAGACGATCCACCTGGGCGCCGTGTGCAGCGCACGCACGAGATCGTTGAGAAGCCCGGCTGCCCCTTCCCCGGACGGGCACTCGTTCTTCAGGATGTTTTCTACATATGCGTTCAGACTGCCGTTCTTGTTGAAGACGACCCGCCAGTCCTGGCGTTCCATCAGCGTGTCTGCAAGTTGCCTGCCGCCGGCGCCGTCGGTAAGAATCTCCCGGAGGGCCGCCGCGGTCTTGTGGATGGTATCCCTGGCACCCGTCGACTTTTTCACGACCTTCACCTCTGACAGTTCGTTCACGATGGACTGGCAGAGGGGCCGCGGATCGAATGGCCGGTCGGGATCCGGATGCAGTTCGCAGGTCTCCGGGTGGTAAAACCGGCATGTCTCCCCGGCGAGATCCTGATAAAACCCGTTCTCGGCAAGCCTGCGCGCCGTCTCCTCCGGTTTCGGTTCCTTCAGAACGATGCATCGCAGTTCGCCCCGGACGAACCTCTCGAACAGGTCGGGGAACAGGTCGGCCATATCCGTGACGCCCTGCTCGAACAACTCGCCCGTCTCAAACGCATACTCCCGGAGAATCGCGAAGCAGAAGCCGTGAATCGTCGTCACCATCGCCCGGTCCAGCCCCGTCAGCGCCCGGCGGCACCGTTCCGCGGGCGCCTCGTCGGCCGGCAGGCAGGCTTCCAGGTCTTCGCGAAGCCGCTTCCGAAGCTCGCCCGCGGCCCGTTCCGAAAACGTCACAATCGCGAGTCGCTCGATCGGAACGCCCCGCTCGATGATCAGTTCGTGCGCGTGCTTGATGATCTGGTAGGTTTTGCCGGTTCCGGCCGACGCCTCGAGGACCCGGTGTTTCATCTTCGTCGTCGTGGTCATGCTTCTTCCTCTTCCGCGGCGGGCTTCTTTTCGACGCGCGCCAGGCGCGTTTCGAGGGGCGCCAGGCGCCGTTTCACCTTCTCCAGGGCATCCTCCGGGATCGCCGGCTCGTCGAGCGTTTCGAACAGGTCGGTAAAATAGGAAGGTGGATATTTCCCGGCGAGAAGCTCGTCGCGCTTTTCGGCCAGCGTGGCTGCATACTCCTCGGCGGGTGTGTTTTCCTCCGGATAATTGATACTATTGACGATCTTCAGACGGAGGTCGTCGAAACTGCGCTGGGCGAGATACTCCCTGACCAGTTCGTTCAGGTAGCTCCGCGCAAACCCGGCATCAGGCAGGAACCGGAACGTGGCTGATCCGTCCGTGGAAATGGCGTGCAGGCACAGGGGGGCACCGTCGACGACGCGCGCGCCGGCCGTCGCGGCATCCTCGTCGCGCACGAGCAGGGCCAGGTAGGTCAGAAGCGGGGTCAGCAGATTGCCGTCCAGTTTGGCGCTCGACGTTTTGGCGTTCCTGATGACCAGCGCGTTGAGGCCGGCATCGTCGCGCCACACGAGGGGAAGCCGGCCGTGCAGTTCGATCGTCCACTCCTTCGCCGCCACGCCCTGCGCCGTGGGCGTCGGTGTCATGGCCGGCGGCGCGGAAACGCGCGTTCTCAGCGGCGGAATGCCCCGGACGTGCCGGGAGGTTGAAAACCGCCCGAGCAGGATCGTTTCCAGTCTCTCGTCGCGCACCCGGTCGCCCTGGTGCTTTCGGATGGACTCCACGAGATCGTCGAACTGGTCCGCCAGGCGTTCCCGGTCGATCTTTCCCCAGAGGCCGTCCGGAAGCCGCGAACGCAGAACCTCCCAGTCGTAGGCTTTCCGGAAAAACGTCGCGGGAGGATCCGGCCGGTCGCGCGGTTCCATCTGGAAAAACGCGTTCGCGGCGTTCCGGATGAGGTTCCGACCCATGCGCCAGTCCGCGGCGAGCGGTGCCGACCTGATCTCTTCCCAGTCGTCGGCGGAGTCGTCGGTGTCGGTCCGGATCCAGCGCTGGAGAACGGCGGTGGCGGGGTCCTGGAGGAACGTCGAAAGCTGGGACGTCCAGACCCGGAGGGTGAGCTCCTTCGGCGCGGTCTCGACGGCCTGCGGGAGCTGGATGCCCCGGTTCGCGCGGGCCTCCTCGATCAGACGGTCGGTGGCGGGCCCCCGGGGGAGTCGTGGGGAGTTGTTCCGGTCGGCCAGCAGGAGCGAGGTGAGCCACTCGTCGCGGTCGACCAGCCGCAGCGTGTCGTGCCACGGCTCGGCGTCGGGCAGAAGGAACCGGTCGCTCAGCGGCGTCGAAGGGACGATCACGCGGCGGAGCGTTTCCCGGTTCGCCAGGACGTGGTCCCGGAGGAAGGCTTCGAGTTCGCAGATGACGGATGACGGGTTGAGCTCGGCCTCCTTGGCCGGGTCGATGCAGCTGTAGGTCAGGACCATTTTTTCACGGCAGGCGAGCAGGGCCTGCAGGAAAGCCTGCCGGTTCGTCTCGTCGCCCGAAACGGGCCCGTCAGCGGCCCGTTCCGCCGCGCCCGGGAGCGGCTCGAGCAGGTTCAGGCTGGAGCTGAGCCCGCTGCCCGGGAACCGGGTCTCTTCGAGACCCACGATGAAGACGCGCCGCCAGGGAAGCGTGGCCGCGGCTGACAGGGGCGCGATCGTCACGCCGCCCATGAACAGCCGCCCGGCGCCTTCCCCGCCCGCGCCGGCGCAGGCGCCGACCAGCCCCGACCGGACGAGTTCGAGACCCAGCCCGTTCGAGACCAGCGGCTCGAGCTCCGCGAAATGATCGATCATGCCGAACGCGTGGCTGCGGGCGGCGATCTCGTCCGGCTGGTCGGGGCGCGCCGCCAGGCAGGCGTCGAGAATGCCCCGCAGGGTTTCCGCCCAGGCGGGGGAGGGTGGGGCCCCGCACGTGTCTTTCAGCCTGCGGGTCATGAGGTGGAGCATCTCGACGCCGACCGAAAAGGCGCCCAGCGTGTCCGCATCCGAGGTCGCGAAGTCCTGGAACGGGACGTAGCCGCGCCAGGCCGGCATCTCCGTGTCGGAGGGCGAGAAGTTCCGGCACTCCATGAGACGGCCGAGACGCAGGCGGCGGAGGGCCGACTCGAACGTGTGCGCCCCGGTCATGCCGTTCCCTTGCTCACGTGCCTCGGGGTTTCTGCACGCGTCGCACGGCTCCCGGCCCGGCAGATCGCAGGATCGGCACTTGTCCTCGGTGGAGAAGCCCGCGAAGATGCCCAGTTCGTCGGCCCAGGTCAGCCAGTCCCGCACCATCCCCGGCTGAACCCACCGTTTGTGCTGCCAGCAGGGATTCGACAGGATCCGGAACACACCCGCCCGGGTGAAGCCGTTTTTCGCGAGGTCGAACAGGGCCTCGACGCCGTCGGCATACGGGCCCGGCAGGTCGCTCCCGTCGCCGGCCGCGGAGAACGGGATGCGGAGACGCTGGAACGCTTCTCTGAATAACGGTAGATATTCATCCGGCCGGGTCACGAGGACCGCCGTCTCGGTCGTGTCGGCCGCCGTGGCGTCGGTCTGTCCGGCCAGGAGGCGTGCGACGGTCTCCACCTCGCGCTGGGGGCCGGGGCAGGCCCATAACTGGAGGGAGGCATCCTGCGTCCGTTTGACGGGATCGATGCCCGGGCTTGACCGCAGCTTCGCCCGGAGGGTGTCGAGGAGGCTTCGGGGCGCCGGCGACGGCGGCTCGGAAGGTGCCGCGGACGAGGCGATGTTCCCGAGGCTGCGCCGCAGGGACAGGAACGGCGCCCGCCACCGGTCGAGCGGGTGGGTGACGGCCGCGGGACTGCCCGTGTCGAGCAGGAACAGGGCGACCGGAAGGATGTCGCCCAGCCTGCGAAGGATGTCGAGCGCCAGCGGCGGCAGGGAGTCGAAGCCGAAGACGACGACCGGTCGGACCCCGGTTGAGCCCGCCGGCCGCGCGAGGGGATGCCCCGCCGCGAGTTGCCTGAGCGTGAACCGGTCGGGGAAAACGGTGGATCTCAGCCCGTTATTTTGGAATATGTTATGATATAGTATTTTCTGCCAGGCGAGATGCTCCGGACTTCCGTTGAGCCGGGCGACGGTCTCGTCGATCAGGGGAAAAGCGGACGGATCGACGCCGTCGGGCAGTCCCGCCTCGGTCTCATACCGCAGGAACAACCCCGTGATCTGCGCCGCGAACTGCCAGGCCCGCCTGTCCCTGTCGGCTCCGCCTCCGGCTTCCAGGTAGCTCCGCACCGGGGCGAGACGCCCGTCGGCTTTCTCTGTCACGCTGAGAAGCGCCGCGAGAACCAGGTCGCGCAGGTGTCCGTCCGAGAGCAGTCGCGGCTCGGGATCGAACGGCCCCGCATGCCGTTTCCACAGGCCCCACAGCCCGTCCCCGAGGTTCGAGAACGCCGGCTCGAGGCCGCCCTGGAACCGCTGGATGAGATCGAGCCTCAGCCACTCCTGGACCGAAACGTTCGGCGTGATGACCGGCCACGCCTCGAACAGATCCGCCCCGACGTTCCCTGTCGCCTCCCGAAGATACCCCCCAAGCATCCCCACAAGCCGGTCAAGCGTCGCAGCCGTAAACAGGTGCATCCCCATTCCCGAACCCTCTCCGCAGGTCTTGATACCTGCATGGCAATTCCCGCATCCCGGACCCGTTTCTTCGTTCCCGTTCGTGCTGAGCCCGTCGAAGCACGAGAGACCTCTTATCATGATACCTCCATCATGAATCGGCAATCGTGCCTGGAGTCATCACCCCAGTTATACCATTATATATGCTATCTGGCGGAAGAAGGATGTTTGCGATGCGACTGGGCAGGTTCCTCGGCCCAGGGGTTGAACAGCGGGATGTTGCATGCCTTGAAATCGCTTTCATTCCGGGTGACCAGGACGAGGTTATGGGCCCTGGCGACAGATGCGATCAGACCGTCGATCGTCGATACGCGAAGACCGTTCTTTTCCGCCGCGCCCTGCAGTTCGCCCCATGTTTCGGAAACGGGCAGATCGATGGGAAGGATCCTGTCTTCGTAGTCCTCGATGAGCGTGTTCAGCCATTCTGAAAGCCTGGCTTTTTTCTTCGAACTGGGAAGCTTCGCAATCCCTTTCCGGATTTCCCCGATGGTCAGAACGCTCATGAACAGACGTTCTGATGGCGTGTTTGTCAGCCAGTCCAGGAGCTGTCGGTTCGGATACAATTTGACGACTTCGGATATGACACAGGTGTCGATGAGGTATTTCACAGTTCGATCTTCCTCGGAGCGTCCTTCTTCCGTTCGAGATCGAGATTCGTGCTTGCTTTGGGACAGGAAAGCAAGAATTCCCCGAACGACTGACGATGCGTCGTCATTTCTTCATATTCCGCGGCCGATACCACGACGACGGCGGTTTCGCCATGCCGGGTCACATACTGGGGACCATGTTTCAACGCATCTTCGACGACCTTGCTGAACTGCGCCTTCGCATCCTGCAGTTTCCATTTCGGCTTCATCATAAACCTCCGTCAGTCTCGCATCACTCGATATTAGTCTAGTCTGACTAGTTGATACTGTCAAATACCAGTTGTGACTGTTTTCAAACAGTATGAACATTTCATGGTACTTACTTGTGCAAAATGTCGATTTACTACTCGTCGCAAAAGTAACACGACACTCATCCCGTATACTCGCATACTCGATGCCGTTCGTGCTGAGCTTGTCGAAGCACGAATTCACTCGCCCTTCGACAAGCCCAGGACGAACAGCTGTGTCATGTCGGTCTGGAGGAATTATATTTCTCGTGATAGCTGTTGCCCAACATATGAGACGAGTAATACTGCGATGAAAGATGGAACGCCTTTGTCGCATCATCACCCGTGGCGGGTGCAGCCGGGGCCGGTGATGGTGCTGTGGCCGCCGCCGAGGCGGGTGACTTCGAGGCGGGAGGGGAGGCGTTCCTGGAGGGACTCGACGTGGGAGATGACGCCGATCAGCTTGCCCTGCTGGTGGAGGGCGCACAGCACGGAGAGGGCGGTTTCGAGCGTCTCGGGGTCGAGGGCGCCGAAGCCTTCGTCGATAAACAGGGTGTCCATGCGGTATTTGCGGCCGACCATGTGGGCGAGGCCCAGGGCCAGGGCGAGGCTGGCGAGGAACTTCTCGCCGCCCGACAGGTTCTTTGCGGTCGCCTGCATGCCCCCGATGTAATTGTCGATCACTCGCAGTTCGAGCTTGTCGTTCGCCAGGAGATACCGGTCTGACAGCTTCTCCAGTTGCCGGTTTGCCTGGTACACGAGGTTCGAGAACGTCAGGCCCTGGGCGAACTCCTGGAACTTGTCGCCTTTCGATGAGCCGATCAGCGCGTTCAGCTTCGCCCAACGTTCGCCCTCCTTCCGGATTTCCTGGATACGGGCGGCGATGTCTCGATGTTGCTCCCGGTTATTGCCATGCACGGCCAGTTCGTTCGCGCGCTCCTGCCAGAGCACCTGGGCCTGGTGCGCCGCCGCCGCGGCTTCCTGCTCCTGCTCGATGAGAGTTTCGAGGGGAAGACTGGTTGGGCGCACGGCTTCTTTCTCGGCGATCTGGCGGTCGATTCCCTTGAGACTGCCGAGAATCTGCGCCGACTCGGTCAGGAAACGCTTCTCGAGCCCGCCCAGTCGCGCAACTTCGTCGGGAGGCAGAAGGGCGGCCCGGAGAGACGCTTCATCCGCGAAGCCGCCGGCGGACCGGGCCGCGTCGAGCGCCTGCCGGGCGGCAGTGATCTCGGCGGCAAGCGACTCGAGGGCGGCCCGCAGATTTTTCTCGGTCGTGATCCGCTGTTCCAGGGCAACCAGCAGGGACTGGTAGCGTTTGGCCGCCTCGTCTTCCCCGGCCTGGTGCTCGGCAGCCGACTTCCGGAGTTTCCGCTCCTCGACGTCGGGGTTCCGGTCCTGATACAGTTCGCGCCGTTCCGCGGATACGGCTTCCACCTCTTCGGCCACCTGTTTCCGTTCGCCTTCGACGGCCGATATCTGTCGGGAAAGGGCTTCCAGCTCGCTGGTCGCGCCGGCCAGTTTCGTCTTCTCGTCGTTCCAGGTCTTGAGCGTCCGTTCGAGCTGTTTCTGCGATTCCTGCCTGGTTTCCCACCGCTCGCGAAGCCTGGGCAGAACCTGCTCGTCGAACTCGGAATAACCATAGACCATGATATTGCTTCTCAGCCGGTCGACCGTTTCCTGAAGCTGGGCTTGCAATTCCAGGCGCTTTGTTTCGAAGGTTTGCTCGAGGGTTTCCTGCTGTTGCCGCTTTCCAATAGCGGTCGCCATATTTTTTTCGAGACCCTGAAGCTTTTCGCGACTCGCTGTCACGGCCTTCGACGCTTTTTCCAGCGCCTCCGTCGCCGCCTGGTGCTTCTCGAACGCGCTTTCCGCAGCTTTGAGCGAGGCGCCGGCCGCTTCGACCAGTTCCGTCAGGCGCGTCTCGTCTTCGAAGGTGACACCCTCGGCGAGATGTTCGGCGCATTTTTTCCACTTTTCCTGCGCGACTGCCGCCGATTTACGCAGGTCGGCGACCGCGCGCTCATCGGCTGCCTGATCGGCAACCAGCGTCTGATGCGCGCTTCGGGCTTTTTTGAGCGACTCCGCGTTCTTCTTCTGCGCGGCCTTCGCCTTTTTCAGCCGGGCTTCGATATTCTTCATCTCCGAGGTTCCATCAACTCCGGCGGCAAACGGGTGTTTGAGAGCGCCGCACAGGGGGCATGGCTTGCCGTCCTCGAGCAGGTGCCGCTGGTCCTCGAACGAAGCCGTGATGCTCAGACGGGTCTTCTGCTCGTTCAGTTCTTCGATCTCGGCTTCGAAGCCGGTCGTCTTCCCTTCGAGCTCTTCGACCGCGGCGGCGGCTTTCGTAACCTCGCCTTTTCTCCTGGCGACGGCTTCACTGATGCGGCGCTCTTCGCCGGCCGCCTCCCGGAGCTCCCCCGCGAGGCTCTGCGCTTCCTCCGCGCCGGTCAGCCGTTTCGCGGCATCTCTGACCGCCGTCTGCAGACTTTTGACCGTGGCTCCGCGGAAGGTATGAACAAGCGACTCTTCCTGTTTCTGAAGCTCTGCCGCCTTTTTTGCGACTTCTTTCTCGGCCTTTTCGATGCTTTTTGCGAGCGTGTCGACGTCATGCCTCGCCGTCACGAGGTTTTTCCGGCACTTCTCGAGTTCCTTCGCCGTCGCGTGCAGGTTTTTCTCGATCTCTCCGTGCCGGCCGGCGAGGGCTTCGAGCGCCTTCAGGTCTCCGGCAAGCGAGGCGTCGATCGCCGTTTTCGCGAGTTCCTCCTCGAGGCGGCTCCTTTTTGCCTCGCAGGACGAGATCGTCTTTTCGATCGTGCGGACCCGGCCTTCCGCCTCCGTCTTTTTCTTCCCCAGGTCTTCGAGTTGAGCGGACAGTTTTGCCTGTGTCTCAAGCCTGGTGCGAAGTTTCTGGTCCACGGCCCTGACGTTCTTGATCAGGTCGAGTTCGACGGCAGAACTCTTCTGGAACTCGGCTTTCGCGGCTCTGCTCTGCTCCAGCGCGACCTGCGCGGCTTCACACTCACCGCGTGCGGCGGGAATTCCCGAAACGACGGCGTTCAGCTCGGTTTCGCGGCTTTTGCGGTTTTGCTCGAGTGCATCGCACTGCGCCAGAGGAAGTCGTGCCGGCTCGGCTTTCCGGCTGGTCTCCAGCTTCCGGAACTCGGCGGCGTGCGATTCGCGCTCGGCGGCGAGGGCCTGCTGACGGGCGAGCAGGTCGTTCCGGTTCTGGAGAAGAGCCTGGAACTCCCGGATCCAGGCAATCTGCCGCTGGGCCTCCTGCCTGCGGCCGTCGCACGCCTCCCAATTCCTGCGGAGCTCCTCGGACGCCTTGCTGAGAGCGTCGAACTCTTCGTCGCTGAGGAGGGTGATGCCTTCGAGCCGATGACGGAGTTCCGTAACCTTCGTTTCCACCTCGGCGTTACGCTGATAGGCCTCGACAGACAAATTACGATATATATCGGTGCCTGTTATTTGTTCCAAAATCTGCGCCCGTTCATTCGGCTTCGCCTCGAGGAAGGCGGCGAACTGGCCCTGGGCGAGCAGGCAGGTGCGGGTGAACCGCTTGTAGTCGAGCCCGGTGATTTCCTCGACCTTGCCTGGGACTTCGGAGAGCCGCGTGGATTCCCATGTGTCGCCCGGCCGTTTGTCGGTTTCCTGAATGAGCTGCATGTGGGCCGCTTGCAGGGCACCGTCTGGTTTGCCGCGGGCGCGTCTTTGTTCCCATCTCGATCGAAACCGGAGCTGGCGGCCGTCAACGACGGCTTCGAACGTCACTTCCGCCTGGCAGAAGCCGGTTCCCCGGCTCATCAACTCGTTTTCTTTCGTCGAGATGTCCAGTCGCGGGGTTCCTCCGAACAGGGCGAGGGTGATCGCGTCGAGAATGCTCGTTTTGCCCGACCCGGTGCGGCCGGTGATCGCGAAGATGCCGCGGCCGGCCAGTTCCGGGTTGGTGAAGTCGATTTCGAAATCGCCCTTGAGGGAGTTGATGTTGGCGAACCGGACGCTCAGGATTTTCATGCGTTTGCTCCCTCACATACCTTCAGATATACTTCCTGGAAAGCTTCGCGGACCTGGACTCTGTCTTCTTCTGAGAGTCCCGACTGCTCGATGCACAACTCGAACACTTCCTTCGGGGTCAGTTCGTTTGCGTAGCGCTGGGGCTCGGCGGCCACCGTGACCCGGTGTGAGAGGTCCTGGCACCCGATGAGGTCGACGGGGAGGTTCTTTGCTAGGTCGTTCACCCTGTCTTCGAGGTCGGGCATGAGGAGGTCGCCCGTATACTCGGCGAACACCCAGGTTCTCAGGGGGGCATGGATGAGCTTGTTGATCTGATGCCCGATGGCTGTCAGATCGCCCCTGACCGTCGCCAGGCGGCGGAAGACGGGGACCGGGATCGCCCGGGCGTCGTCGGGGGACGCCGAATCGAAAACGAGCACCTGTTTCTCGTGCGCGGCCTCGTCGAACGAGCACGGAACGGGCGAACCGGAATACCGGACGCGCGGATGGTTCGGAACGACCTGGGGCCGGTGCAGATGACCGAGAGCGACATACGCGGCTTCGCCCGGGAAGCAGGCGGCCGGGAAGGCGCCGAGGTTGCCGACGTAGAGTTCGCGTTCGGAACCGGCGAGGGAAGCGCCTTCGGCGAACAGGTGGCCCGTCGCGATGATGGGAAGGTCGGGGCGGCCGAGTTCCTGCCGCCGGGCGAGGGCGAGATCGACCTGCCGGCGGTACCAGTCGGCCGTTCCCCTGATGATGCCCTGGGTGCGGACGTCGCCTTTCTCCCCGACCTGTGGAATGTAGACGTCCTGATCGCGGAGGAACGGAATGGCGCAGACGAGAACGGCGGGATTTCCGGCGGCGTCACGCACGAGAACGAGGTCGTTGTCGGGTTGTTCCCGGTCGCGGATGCCGGTGACGGTGACGTTGATCGCCTTGAGAACGGGCTTCGGCGCCTGGAGCGTCGCGGGCGAGTCGTGGTTGCCTCCGGTGACGATGACGCTGCGGCAGCCCTGCGCGGCGCACCGGCTGAGGAAGGAGTAATACATCTCGAGGGCGTAGTTCGGCGGCAGGCCCGAGTCGAATATATCACCAGCTATAAGAAGGAGTTCGACGGCTTCTTCCTTCATTGTGACGAGAAGCCATTCCAGAAACGCGCGGTGTTCCTCGTCGCGCTTCTGCTGTTTCAGCAACTGCCCGAGATGCCAGTCCGACGTATGAAGAACCTTCATTGCACGCCCTCCCAGACGCCTCACTCCAGGAACGTGTGAAGTTCCGGAATTTCGAGGCAAGGTTTGTATATCCTATCAGATTCGTTTTGAATGAAATGTTGCCTTTGTGAGTCAGCACGATGAATGCAAATGAGCCCTCCTTTGATACGGAAATCCTGGAAAAAGCTATCTCTTACGGGATCAGGCAACCGAGCGCTCATGAACGGGGCGGGGGATGCCGATAGGTTTTCTAGCCTATTCTGGAGGTTGTTTCATGATCTCCCGCGCAAAACGCCGTTCACCCGCATCGCATCGCGGGTTGTTCCTGTTCTTCGTCGTCGGTCTGTTCATGCTGCAGATCGCCTTCGCCTTCACCATTCACGGAGACATCGGGCCGCAGTCGCCCGTCGTGCCGGGCATCGACCGGCCGGCGTCGCCGCTGCTGGTGGGGCGCATCGATAGCCTGATCAACCAACCGGTCATTCGGCAGCCGGTACGGCCGGCCCCCGAAGGCGCATTCGCCCCGGCGGCTAGGACGATTCCGCCCGAGCCGGTCGCGGCCGCTCCGAAAACGGCTCCCGCCACGCAGGAATTGGCCAAAGCCACGGCGGCCAAGGGGCCGCAGGTTCAGGACAAGGGGCGGTATCTCGAATACACAATCGAACGCGGCGACACGCTCGATTCGATTTCGACGAAGCTCTATGGCAACACCCGCATGACCGGGGCGATCGTCCGGCTCAACAGAATCCGCGACGAGAAGGCCCTCCGGCTCGGCGAGCGGTTGCTCCTGCCCCGCACCGGCCTGGTCGTCCGATTGGCCGCCCGCTGACCGAACCCCAACGCCCTGCGCCGCCCCGTCACGGTGCGCCGCCGCCGCCCTCGCCGGGCGGAATCCGCTGAAATCATACCAGGAACCGCATGATATCAACCTCCATCAAGTCGCTGAACCTGCTGTGCATCGTGGGCTACCTCATGTTCATGACGCTCGCGATTGATTCGTCGATCGTCGACGCGCTTGTATTCTTCGTCTCCGAGGAAAACGGCACGGCTGTCTTCACCACCGGCGCGGTCCGTACTACGTCCCTCGGGAAGCCCGACGCCGGCCCTGCGGGATTCGCCGCGGTCCAGTTCAAATCCCTGCCCCTGAGCGGTTCCGGCAGGGTCGAAACGGCCGCGATGCGGACCTCGACCGCCTCGCAGACGTCCTCGATGAGCATCACGATGAATGCCGGGCTGGCGATGAAAAACACCTCCGGTGCCGCCATGATCGAAGCCTCCGTGGCTGCCGCCGCAGGCGAATCGCACGAGATGGCGGCCCCGCACGAAGAAGTCATCGAAGAGGCGAATGGCGCCGCCTCCTTCACCGCCGACGCCCTCGCGACGACCGACGACGACGAGTCCGGGGAGGACGGTGAAGAGTGCGCCAGCGGTTCCGAAGATATCGACGGCGATACGCCGGAAACCACCGTCGCAACCGTGAATTCCGACAACCAGTCCCCCGTCATCGACATGCGCCCCGAAGTGAAACCGGCCTCGGCCATGGCCCCCGTCTCGGTGCCGATGGTCGCTCCGGCGCCGGCCGCGGTGACTCCGGAGTCCTCCGCGGCACAGGCTGCGAACGCCCCGGTGGATGGCCGCCAGCTTTCGATTCTCGAGGTCATCCGCCTTCTCCCCAGCCGCCCCTGGCGATATGACCCCGGCCTCGACCGGTACGTCGTCGATTACAACGCCGACACCCGGATCGTGATGACGATCAGGCCTGCTCTCCAGCGCCTCGTTGAAAGCGCGTTCAAGCATTACACGACCAAGATGGGAGCCGCGGTCATCCAGGATCCCGAGACGGGCGCGATTCTCGCCCTGACCTCTTCCGAAGGCCGCAACGTTCTCTCGCCCGACTCGCCCGGCTTCATTACCGACAACTGGGCGTTGAAAGCCACGTTCCCGGTTGCCTCGATCTTCAAGATCATCACCGCCGCCGCGGGCATCGACCGGCAGAAAGTCGTTCCCGCCAGCCGCATCCGCATCGGCCGCAAAGCCTCGCTCGAACTGTGGCGCGCGTTCGCCAAGTCCCACAACGGCGTCTTCGGCGTCGTCGGCCGGGCGGTCGGCAAATCCGTCCTCCTCGCCTACGCGAACGCGTTCGGGTTCAACCGGCCGTTCTACTTCGACCTGCCCGTGACGAAATCCGTCGCCGACATCCCCGATTCCGGCGTGAAACTCGGGGAATCGGCCGCCGGGCTGAATCGCGAGTTCGAAGTCTCGCCGATGCACGTCTCGAGCATCGTTTCGACCGTGCTCAACCGCGGCCGCATGATGAAACCCTACCTGGTCGACTATATCGTCCACAAGGGCCAGGTGGTGTTCCGGCGACAGCCGTTCCCGCTCGCCCAGCCCATTCCCTCCGGCGTGGCCACGCAGATCTACGAAATGATGCGCACGACGACGATCCACGGAACCGGCAAGCGCGGCTTCGCCTGCTACAAGACCTGCCCGGATCTCGCAACCGCGAGCGGCGGCAAGACCGGCACCCTGACCGGGACCGACCCGCACTACCTGTTCACCTGGTTCGGCGGCTTCACCCGCACCGGCGGCCGGGATCTCGCTCTCACCGTGCTGGTCGGTCAGCCCGGCTTCTCGTCGGTGCGTGCGGCGTCGCTCGCCGGGCGCATCGCCTACGAACTGTATACGGGAAAGGCGCCGGGCGGGGCCGCGAACTCGCGCATTGCGCGCAAGTAGGGTGTAGATAAAAAACGGCATCGCCTTCCGGGGTCCGGAAGGCGATGCCGTTATAGTTGTTGCTATTTTTTCGGGGTCTGCTCGGGGACCGGCGGCACGGGGGCCGAATCGGGCTTCGGAACCTCGAACTGGCCCGTCACCTTGAACGCCGCCGTGTCTTCGCCGTCGGCGTCCTTGCCGGGCACGGCCGAGATGATGTCGCCGGCCTTGAACTGCTCGCCCTTCAGGATCAGCTCGGCGAGCGGGTTCTCGATGTGGCGATGGATGCAACGGCGCAGGGGGCGGGCGCCGTATTTCAGGTCGGTGCCCGAATCGACGAGGAAGGTTCGCAGTTCGTTGGTGAACTCGATCTTCATGTTCAGGTTCGAGAGCCGCGAGGCGACCTCGTTGAGCATGATATCGAGGATCTGGAGGTTGTCTTCCTTCGTCAGGGCGCGGAACACGATGATGTCGTCGATGCGGTTGAGAAACTCGGGCGGGAACTTCTTCTCGAGGCTCTTGCGCGTGATCTTCGTCTTCTGCGCGTGCGACAGCTCCTCGAGCTTCTCTTTCGGCCTGTCGGTCTTGGCCTTGGCGGCGTCGCCGCCGACACGGAAGCCCGGCTTGCTCTCCTCGGAGGTAATGTCGCTGACGCCGACGTTGGTGGTCATGATGATGCAGGCTTCGCGGAAGCTGACCATCTCGCCCTTGCTGTCAGTGAGAATGCCTTCGTCGAGCAGCTGCAGGAGCAGGTTATGCACCTTCTCATGCGCCTTCTCGATCTCGTCGAACACGACGACGCCGTTCGGCTTGTTCTTGACGGCCTCGGTCAGGTAGCCGCCCTCATTGTGGCCGATGTAGCCGGGGGGCGCGCCGATGAGCTTCGAATACTCGTGGCTCATGGCGTATTCCGAGCAGTCGACGCGGACGAGATCGGTCTCGCTGCCGGTCAGAAACTCGCACAGCGCCTTCGCGAGCTCGGTCTTGCCGACGCCGGTTTGGCCGACGAAGATGAAGCTGCCGATCGGCCGCTTGGGGTTCTTCAGGCCGACCTTGGCCTTTCGGATCGCCTGGGCAACGGCCGTGATGGCTTCATCCTGGCCGATGATGCGCTTCTTCAGGTGCTTCTCGATCTCCATGAAGCGCTGGTTCTTCGCCTTCGCCTCGTCGGCGGCCTCGGAACCGAGCATCGGAATCGCGCCCTGGGGCTGATTCTCGTCGACCTGGATGGTCACTTCCTTGATGTCGAGAGAAGGGTTGACCTTGACGCACAGGTTATACAACTCCTGCTCGATGATCTCGCCTAGAAGCGGGTACTCGTTGTTCCCGAACACCAGGGGCGCGATCTCGTCAAGGTAGTTCACTACCGATGCGTTGATGATCAGACGCTTGTAGGACTTCTTGTCAGTGATCTTGATGTTCTTGAAGAGCTGCTGCTTCTGTTCGGGCGTGAACGCCCGAATCGCGACAAAGCGGTCCAGTGACTCACAAAACTTCATCTTGATTCCGGGGGTGGAATCCATGGAAGCCCTCCTGGGGGGTTTTCCCGTTGACAAGCACTATCTGATAGGGTATACCAGAGTGTATCACCAACCCAACCATAAGGCAACACCCCACATTTGACGGGACGACGATGAGAGCGAAAGAGGCCGAGGAACACTTCGACAGGGCCATCCACTATTTCCGGGGCGGTTTTTTCCCGGCCGCACTGCATGAGTTTCGCATGGTACAGCAGCTCGACCCCGAATACCCGAACATCGCCTTCATGCTGGAGGCGGCCCGCAAGAAGTCCAGCGAGGTCACCGGTCAGCTTTCCTCCTTCATCGAGACCGCCTTCGACGATGAGACTCAGACGCTTTCCCGGCAGCTGGTCATCGAGGGATCCGGTGCCCTCGGCAGCAAGATCGAGGAGCTCCTCCGCCTGGACAAAACACAGGAAGCGCTTTCCCGGCTCGACGCCGCCGAAGCGATCGTTCCCGAGTCCAAGCCCCTGCTTCTCCTGAAAGCGAGCATTCAGAGGCGCCTCGGGCATCTCGAGGAGGCCGAAAAGACGCTTCGACAGGCGAACACGCTGTTCCCCGACGATCCGGAAATCATCAACAATCTCGGCAATATCTTCCTCGCCCGCGGCCTGTTCCGCGACGCCGAGGAACAGTTCATGGAAGCCCGCCGCCTGGCCCCCGAAGACATGCGCGTGGTGAACAACCTCGGCTCGCTCCGAATGGAAATGTACCGTCTCGACGAAGCGCGCGGCTGTTTCGAAGAGGTGTTGCGCCGCCAGCCCCAGATGGCCGTCGCCCGGCGTAATCTCGACAGTCTTCGCATGCGCATCGCCGATCTCGACCTCGAGATCACTCGCCTGCGACGGGAATACGGGGCGCACCCGAACTACCCGGACATCGGCCTCTCCCTCGGAAAGGCTCTCCTGTTCCGGGGCGCGTTCTGCGAGGCGGGCTCGCTGCTCGAGGAGCTGGTCGCGAAACATCCCGGTCTCACTGCCGCCTACTTCTACCTCGGGACCCTCCGAGAAATGCAGGGAAACTTCGACGCGGCCGTTTCGGCGTATCGCGAGATGGTGCTTCACAAGAAGCAGAGCGTCGCGCCGGCGTTCCAGGCCGCGGAGACCCTTCTCGGGCAAGGGTATCTCGAAGAGGCGCTGATCGAACTGAAGAAGATCGCCGTCATCGAGCTTGACATGGCGGCCAGCCGCATCAACCTGGGCATCAAGTATTTCGAAGACGCCCTTTGGGCCGACGCCCTGAGGCATTTCGAGGAAGCGGCAGGTATGAACAGCCGGTATCCCGACGCCTACTACTGGATGGCGTTGTGCTCCCTCCAGCTTGGAAAGCGCGCCGCGGCCGAACGGGGCCTGCGGAAGGCGATCGAGCTGAACCCGCGTTACGCCGACGCCCAGTTCCAGCTCGGCATGCTCCTGCGGAAAAAGGCGCCGGCCAAGGCGAGGCAGCATCTGATGCAGGCGCTGACGATCGGCCTGCGGCCGGCCTTCGCCGGGATGGCCGAGCGCATTCTCGCAGCCATGCCGGAAGATCGAGGACCAACCGACAATGGATGACGTGCTGTTCCAGGGGAGTTTCCCCGCGTTTCCGACCGACTCGTTCATGCTTCAGAAGCTCGGCGTGCTGCTTCGCGAGAAGAAGGCCGTCTCCAACGAAGAGTGGGACACTCTCCGGAAAGAGAAGACCGATCCCGACGAACTGGTTTTCGCCGTCGCCACCCGGCAGCAGGTGACGCCCCGAATGCTGGCCGAGATCGAGGCCATGATTCTCGACGTCGCCTTCATCGACCTCGATGCCGTGCAGATCCCGTCGGAAGTGTTGAAACTTTTCACGCTCGAGCTGATGGTCGAGCACAAGGCGATTCCGATCAAGCTGACCGGCCAGGAGTTGCTGGTCGGCATGCTGGCTCCCGCGAAATCCTCCGAGATCTTCCAGACGCTCGGGGCCAAAAACCCGACGCTCGCGCTCAAGCCGGCCAAGGTTCTCTGGGACGCCCTCGAAAAGCGCCTCAAGCAGCTCTCAGACCAGAAAAAGCCGGCCGCATCGACGGGAGGCGGCAAAAAAGGCCCTCGCAAGCGGCTCGGCGACATCATCGTCGATTCCAAATACTGCACGGCCGAACAGATGAAGGATGCGCTGGACAAGGCGAAGAAGGACAAGACGCGCCTCGGCGCCTACCTGGTCAAGAACGGCATTCTCTCGAACAAACAGTTGTCGATCGCCCTTTCCAAGCAGTTCGACATCCCTTACATCGATCTCGAAGAAAGCCTCGTCGACCCGGTGCTGGCGACGCTGCTTCCGAAGAAGCTCTGCTACGACCACATCCTGTGCCCGGTCAAAAAGGAAGAGAGCAAACTGGTCGTCGCGATGACCGACCCGACCGACATCATCACGATCGATCACATCGAGATGATGACGGGTATGCGCATTTCGCCGGTCGTCAGTTCCGAGCTTTCGATCACGGCCGCTCTCGGGAAGCTGTACGGCGAAAGCGTCGACGCCCTCGCCGACCAGGTGGGCGGAGCGGGCGCCGCCGACAGCGGTGACGAGGGGCTGGGAGACCTCGGCGAGAACGCCGCGCCGATCATCAAGCTGGTGAATCTGATCATCACGCAGGCTGTCCAGAGCGGCGCGTCGGATATCCACATCGAGCCGTTCGAAGACGAGCTTCGCGTGCGATTCCGCAAGGACGGCGTGATGAAGCTGCAGATGAAGCCCACGAAGGCGGCCCACGCCGGTCTCGTCAGCCGCATCAAGGTCATGTCGAACCTCGACATCGCCGAGACGCGCGTGCCACAGGACGGCCGCATCAAGCTCCATCTCGCCGACCGCAAAGTCGACCTGCGCGTCTCGCTCGTGCCGTGCGTCTGGGGCGAAAAGGTCTGCATGCGCCTGCTCGACCAGGGCAACTTGAAGGTCAACCTCACCGACCTGGGCTTCGAGCCGCACGTGCTCGAACTGTTCATGGACGGTGTCAAGTCGCCGAACGGCATCGTGCTCGTCACGGGCCCGACCGGTTCGGGAAAGACGACCACTCTATACTCATCGCTATTTTTGCTCAACAATCCCGCGATCAACATCATGACGGCCGAGGACCCGGTCGAGTACAACCTGATGGGCATCAACCAGGTCCAGTGCCACGCCGACATCGGCCTCGACTTCGGCGCCGCGCTGCGCTCGTTCCTTCGCCAGGATCCGAACGTCATCATGATCGGCGAAATCCGCGACTTCGAAACGGCGAGCATCGCGATCAAGGCGGCCATGACCGGCCACCTGGTCATCTCGACGCTCCACACGAACGATGCGCCCTCGACCATCAGCCGCCTGCTGAACATGGGCATCGAACCGTTCAGCCTGACGACCTCGATTCGTGTCGTCGAGGCCCAGCGTCTCGTCCGGAAGATCTGCAAATCGTGCGCGACGGAATTCAAGCCGCCGCCGGACGTCGTCAAATCCCTTGGGATCACCCCCCAGCTCTTGCAGAAGCTGCGGTTGACGGAGCTCGATCTCAACAACCTCACCTTCTCGAAGGGCACGGGCTGCCAGGACTGCGACAACTCCGGCTACAAGGGTCGCCAGGGCATCTACGAGGTGCTTGGAATGACCGGCAAGATCCGCGAGATGATCGAGAACAAGGCCAGCACGGAAGACCTCCGCAGGCAGGCCCTCGCCGACGGCATGCTTTCCCTGCGGGAGTCGGCGATCTACAAGTTGCTGAACAAGCGGACGACGGTCGAGGAGATCTTCCGCACGACGCTCGACGCCGGCGGAGACGATCAGAGCGCCTCAAAGCCCGGTGCGAAGAAAGGTGCGGTTTCCGTTCCGGCTTCCCAGCCGGCCGCCGCCGCGGCCGCCTTCGGGGCGGTCCCCGCCGATATGGGCGCGCTCACCAGCTTCACCGGCGAACTCCAGGCGTTTCGGGCGAGCCTTGAAAAGCTTTCTGCGCCGGCGGGCGGTCAGGTGGCCATCGGGCCCGAGATGCTCAGGTCGAGCCTCGCCGATCCCCTGGCGCAGATTCAGACCTTGGCCCAGGCGGGAGACCCCGCCAAGGCTCTTCCGATCATCCAGGCCCAGGGCCAGAAAATGGATTTCAACATCCGGAACATGATGTACCACTTCGGCGCGCCCGCGGCATCGAGAGCCGCTCTGCCGCTCAACGAGCTGGTCGACACGGAGATCATCGGAAAGCTCCGCCAACACGTCGTGACGGCGCGGCTTCTCTCGGGGCGTACCGACATCGGTCAGGGCCTCAAAGTGGCGAAGAACCTCGCGAAGGACCTTCCGAATATATATTTCGATATAGAATATTTCCGTCACGTGGTCGCCAACGTCGTCGTGAACAGCCTGATGGCCCTGAAGCCGAACGGCGAACTGAAGGTCATGAGCCGACTCAAGCCCGGCGCGGCCGATCGCGTAGAGCTTGTCATCTTCGACAACGGCGCCGGCATTTCCCCGGATGACCAGGCGCGGCTGTTCACGCCGTTCTCGCCGCTCGGCCGCAAAACGCTCGGTCTCGGCCTCGCCGTCAGCCGGAAACTGATGAACGCCTGCGGCGGCCAGATCCTCGTCAAGAGCACGCCCGGAGCGAACACGCTCGTCACGATCGAGTTCCCCGCGGCCTCCTGACCGCGGCGGCGGCCTCGGCCGCCGGCAGTGGATACCTACCGGAATGGAGGAACCGCCATGCTTCGCCAGCTTTCGTCTCTGGGCCTGATCGTCTGCACGCTCGCGGCGTTTTCGTGCGAACCGGTTTTCGCGCAGCGGCCGTCCGCTTTTCCCGACGCGGTTTCGACGCTGCGCGATTCCGGCGATATCGTCGGGGAACTGATGAGCACGGCCGCCGAGGCCGAACTCGAGCTGAGCCGCTGCGCGTTGACCGCCGCCCCCGCCGGTGGAGAGTCTCTGGTCGAGGTTTCGGTCGTGGCCCCGGGAACGGCCGACGTGAAGCGGCTCGTGGAAAAGCTTCGCCGGAAAAGGACCGTTCTGGTTGAGAAGTTCGTCGTCAGGCCGTCCGTATCCTCGAGCTCGCCTGCGGGGACGGCGCTGTTCGATCTCGTCCTGCGTCTGAACGCCGACGCGGGAGAAACCGCCGGCGGCGACGCCCTGGTTCGGCTCGTGCCCTTCGACGAGATGCCGGTTTTCAATATGGCCCGGCCGGCGATCGACGGAATCAGGTTATACAGCTGCAGCGTGGAGACGAAAGGTCCTCGCTCGCTGCAGATCGTCGCGCCGAGCCTTGGCGAATTGTCGGCTGTCCTGAAACGGGGAGGAAGCGCGATTCCGGCGATGTCGAAAACGATCTCCCGCTCGACGGTCGGAACCGTGCAGGTGTTCACCCTCGACCTGAGCGACGATGCCGCGTTCATGCCCGCCGCCGACCTGATCGGCCGCTTCGAGCGGCTGGGGAACGGCCGCGATCTGCGCGAGATAAGCGTCCAGATGGCGCCTGACGGAAGCCGGCTTCACAGGATGGTTCTGAACCTCACGCCGGAGCAATTGGCGGAGGCCGGTGCGATGATCGCCCGGGAGAGCGGGCAGGCCATTCTCAAAGTCGATGCCGTGCCCCTCGCGTCGCCGATGTGGGCCGTGACGCTGCTGACGGGCTCGTCCTCGCCCTCCGGTCGTCAGGCCGAACAGGCTGTCTCGCCGCTCGCGGACGTGGTTGGGCTGTTGAGCGCCCCATGGCCCTCCGCGCGTCGCGGCGGCCTTCAGTTCTCTTGGGCCCCGGCGGGAATCCAGATGAACGCCGTCGTCACGACCGAGCAGGATGTGGAATCCCTGAAGCCGGTCGCTGCAACCCTAGGACTGACCTACCAAGGCGCGAAACGGCGGGAAAGCCTCGAGAGCGGCTCGCTGACGGTCGGCTTCGGGCGGGCGCCCGCCGCCGCCGGCGGAAACGTCGCGGTCGACACCTCGCTCGGTCGCTTCCTGGGCTTCGCGGAGCTTCTCGAGGACAGGAACGTCCAGGGAGGACGAAGGCTGGTCGCCGCCTGTGATTTTTCCGAAGCGACGAAGCTACTCGAGAAGTTGCGGGGCGAATACGGCAGGCGTATCCGGTCTCTTTCCGTCGACTGCCCTCCGGGCTCCCGGTGCAGGACAACGCTGGTTCTTTCGGAAGGCGACGCTCCCGACTCCGCGGCGATCATCGCGACGGTCGACACGCTTGTCCGGGCATCGCTTCCGTGGAACAGGCCCGAGCAGGAACTCGAGAAAGGCCTGATCGTCACCGGCGTCGCGGCTGATCAGCCCGAACGCTTTTCGATGACGGGGCTGACGCTGAAAAGCCGGCTCATCTTTTCCGATCTGTTTCCGGCGCTTCAGAAAATACCAGGCGTTATAGAACCATTCTTCGAGCGGGGGAGCTATCGCGACCATAAGGCCGGGCGCCTGATGTCCTTCATCGTGACGGCTCGTCGCGTTGCCCGCTGACCCGGCATGGACCCCGTCCGTCTCACGAAACTGCTCGCCTCCTGGGGCATCGCGTCGAGACGCGCCGTCGAGGAATGGATCGATGCCGGCCGCATCAGGCTCAATGGGCGGGTGGTGGACCAGCAGGGGACCAAAGCCGATCCGGACGTCGACACGATCGAGGTCGACGGGCGCCGGGTGACGGCTCCTTCCGCTGAGCGGAGATGCTATCTCGCCCTCCACAAGCCTCTCGGATACGTTTCCACCATGTCCGACGAGCACGGGCGGAAAGCGCTTCCCGACCTTCTTCCGAAGGGCCTTCCCCGCCTGTTTCCGATCGGCCGGCTCGATCTCGATTCGACCGGTCTCCTGCTGATGACGGATGACGGAGAACTCGCGAATCGTCTGCTGCATCCCAGATATAAGGTCGAGAAGGGATATCGGGTCGAGATTCGCGGAACACCCCTGTCTGCCGACGAGCAACGACGATTCGCCTCAGGCCTCGATCTCGACGACGGCCTGACGGCGCCGTGCCGCCTGCAGCCGTCGAAACAACCCGGCGTGTATCTCGTCGCCCTGCGAGAAGGACGGAAACGGCAGATCAGGCGCATGTTCGCTGCGCTGGGCCGGGAGGTGACGGCCCTTCACCGCATCAGTTTCGGCCCGATCACCCTCGGCACGCTGGAGCCTGGCGCAACCCGGCCGCTGACCGAAGCCGAAACGAAAGCCCTGCGGCAAGCCGCAGGGCTCGGGAAATGAACCGCGTTTATTCTATAATACAAGCGATATAAGCTTGTACACGGTCTCGTCCTGCCCGTTGCCGGACGTCATGCGAAGCGAGAATTTCTCGGTTTTCACACGCGGCCCGAGCACGTCGACGATCGGTGGCGTCGCGAAGATGCCTTTCTGCTTGCCGTTCAGGATGACGGCGGCGCGGTTGACGGGGTCGCCCAGGAGTGCGCGCATGGTGCGGCCCTGCTCTTCCCAGCGGCCGTCGGCAACTTCACCGATGTTCAGCGCGACGTTGATCTCGAGGTCGGGCCGGAGTTTTTTTGCCGCCTTGCAGATGTGGAACGCCGCCAGCGTCGCGCACCATTCGGGATCGGCGCTGCCGCACCCCTCCGCCGTGAACAGGCCGACGACGGAGTCGCCGACGTGCATGACGACCTCGCCGCGCTGGTGCCTGATCTCGCCGCCCCAGAGGCTGTACAGCGCCTGGGTGAACGAGCAGAGTTCGCCGAGTTTCATCTTGCCGGCCATCGGGAAAAACCCCTCGATGTCGGCGAACAGGACGACGCCCTTCGTCTGGCGCCAGGCAATATCGAGCAGGGGGGTTTCGCGCGTGGTCGGCATCGGATGAACTCCCGGTCAATGCAGCTTCGCCACGATCGCCGCCGCCAGGCGCCGCAGATGAGCGGCCGCGATCTCGGTCGACACGGCTTCCCGCTTCAACAGTTCGATCCAGACAGCCGCCGCCTGGGCGGGGAATCCCCGGAACTCGAGGCGGACGGCCGTCGAAACGGACACGTCGGCGTCCTCGAGGAAGGCGACGGTGAGGGCGGCTTCGCGCTTGTCCGGGCCGGTCAGCCTGACGTCCGCCTGGGAATCGCCGCCGAGGAGCCGGACGTCGGCTAGGGCCCAGGTGCCGGTCGAAACGCCGGGTTCGTCGGCAATGTCCCTGGACGTGAACGACTGAGGAACGCGCGATATCGTCAGGGTTTCGAGCCGGCCGAGCCGGTCGGTCAGGCGGGTGACGGGAAGGGCGATCGAGACCGTGCGCATGAGAGCCGATGAGGCGTCGAACTTCTCCTCGAGGGCAATTTTTGCTTCCAGAGCGGCATTTGCCTGTTCCCTTGCCGAAGCTCCCTCTTCGAAATCGATGATATCGGCACCTTTATTGAATTTGCCGCCCCTGGTGAGTCCGATGCGCTTTTGCACGTCCATGGCTTCCGACATGTCCGGAGCCGTAACGGGAGCCGGTGCCGGCATCACGACGGGCGTCGGGGGGGGAGGAGGAGCGGCCGGGCCGGAACCGGACGGTTCGGGCGCCGGGCGTATCTCGGCCTTCGCCCGGAGCACCTTTTGAGGCGCAGCCTGGGCCATGTGCTGCATGTTCACGGCCCCGACCTGCTGCTGGTGGCGGGCTTCGAGGTCGAGGCCCTGCGGCATCTCCTCGAGCTTCGCCTGACTTGTACCCGATGCGAGGCCTTCGATGCTGTTCATCAGAACGGTGACCCTGGCGCCGGCCGGCAACGTAACCTCGCTGTTCGTTCCGAAGTGGACGAGGTTCACGGTCGTATCGGCGCCGACGTCGAGACCGGTCTTCTCGGGAATCGTCTCGCCCAGCAACGGCGTCCAGGTTGCATCGTCGAGAGTGGCTGTGCAGACCTTGTTTCCATCGATTGCCGAGATCAGCGCGGCGTCCCCCGCCCACGCGGCGAACGAGCCTGCCGCCGCGGCGAACACGAAGATCCGGAGCGCGTGTCTGAAGGTGAAGGTTCTCATGATCGTTCTCCTCTGCCGTGAACCGGGTTGCTCCCGGCCCGCCCGATGAGGGCATACAGGCGAATCGACTGTTCCCGGCCGCGAATCGGCTTCTCTTCGAGGAAGCGCCATTCGAAGGCCCGGCCGGTCAGCTTGACGTGTGTCTCGCTTGCAATGATATCCGTTCCGTACTCCTTGTTCAAGCTTTCGAGCCGGGAAGCGGTGTTCACGGTGTCCCCGATCGCCGTGAACTCGGTTTTCCGAATCGAGCCGATGTTGCCGACCAGGGCCGGTCCCCCGTGGAGCGCGATCCCGATCTTCAGGACAAACGGATCGACCAGCCGGCGGATTTCCTCAGTCCGGACGAACTCCCGCATCCCGAGGGCGGCGTCCGTCGCGCGGATGGCGTAGTCGGGCGTGTCGAGAGGCGCGTTGAAGAACGCCATCAGCCCGTCTCCGAGAAACTTGTCGACCACGCCGTCGTGCCGGAGGATGATCTCGGTCAGCCCTTCGAAATACCGGTTCAGAAATTTCACGACCTGATCGGGAGACCTGTTTTCAGAAAACGTGGTGAAACCTCGGATGTCGGAGAACATGACACAGACCTCGCGGCGGGTTCCGCCGATGAACGAGTCGGGCGACTGCTGTAATATAGAAGATACGATAGAATCGTTCACGTATCTGCCGAACAGCTCGCGCACTTTCCGGCGGCCTTCCTCGGCGCGCCGGTACATCCAGAGGGCGGCGAGGGCGCTGCCGCCAATCAAGAGCAGCGTGGGGCGTGCGAAGGGAAGCAGATGGCCGGCCTTGAACGATTGGGTGACGAGGACGAACCAGGCGGGACTCCCGAGCAGGGTCAGCAGAAGGCCGCTCATGAGGCTTCTTCCCCATGCCGCCGTCATGAGAAACAGCAGAACGGCAAGCGCCGTAGGCTCGAACCACACGGGAGGCTGCCGAAGAAAACGGCGATTGACCAGGTTTTCGATGATGTTGCCGTGCAGTTCGATGCCTGACATCAGCCCCGCGGCCGTCATCTTGACGTCGGCGATCTCGATGACGCCGACCAGCAGCGTTTTGCCGGCGAAACGCGCAAGCCGTTCCGGGTGCTCGCGAACATCCGCCAGGACGTCCTTGAAGGATTCGATCGGGATCGTGCCCGCGGGGCCGGCGAAATCGATCAGGGCCTCGCGCTCACCGTCCGCATCGGCGAGCGGATGTCCGGCGGCGGTGGGAGTACCGTCCCCGGCGACGGCGAACAGGCCCGGCCGACTGAGACTGGCGACGACGAGGTCGATCGAGGGCAGCAGACGGTTCGTCGAGGGCTCGCGCCCGTACAGGACGGCGGACCGAATCGAGCGGTCGGGGTCGGTCGAGACGTTGAAGAAACCGACCTGGCCGAAGGGGACGGAACGAAGCAGAGCGTCCTCGATCGTCAGCGGCTGTCCCTTTTCCCAGGTGTACCCGAGCACGATGCGCAGTCCCGCCCGGCCTGCGGTCAGGACGGCTTCGCGGAGGGGCTGGTCGAGGCTGAACTGACGTAATATATTGGATGGTATTTCAAAGCCGCGGTCGGCGAAAAAACGGCCGATATACTCTCGCAGAGCAAGGTCCGATCCGGCTTTGAAGACGATGTCGAGCAGGACGGTCGAGGCCGACGCCTGGGCAATACCCTTGAGGAACTCAGCATACAGGGGGTTCCAGAGGTAGCCCGGGCGCTCGGCGGCGCGCACCGAGGCGTCGTCGATGCCGACGATGACCAGGTCGGACAGGGGCGCCCGCGGGCCGCGCCAGGCGAACCGCCGGTCGATGCTCCAGCGTTCCAGGTCGGCTACGGGGGGCAGCCACAGCAGGGCGGCGGCGAGGACGCAGAACATCAGCGCCAGCGTAGTCCGTGAAAGGGTCTGCATCGTCATCTCCATGGGTGATTGCGTGTGAATAAGCGTATCACACGCTCATCCGCCTCGCCATGTTTCTGTAGAAACGGGTTTTCAAGCCCGCCCGACCTTCTGCCATGGCTCTATTTCCAGACTTCATGTGGAATTTCGTGCAGGATTGCGGCGGTGTGCTATCATGGCGGCGGTCGCCGTTGCATTTCACGCCGAAACGGGCGGCCAAGGAGGAACAGGAATGAGCCTGCGAATAGACGATCACCCCATTCTGTCATTCAAGAAGGGGAAAAAGGTATCGTTCACGTTCGAGGGAAAGAAGATGGAAGGGTTCGAAGGCGAGCCGATCGCCGCGGCCCTGCACGCAGCCGGCGTCCGGCTGCTTCGGCACAGCCCGCACAAACACCGGCCGCGCGGATTCTTCTGCGCGATCGGCCGTTGCTCGAGCTGCATGATGGAAGTCGACGGCGAAGTGAACGTCATGACCTGTATCACGCCGTTGAAGGAAGGCATGGTCGTGAACCGCCAGGAAGGCCACGGGGTGATCAAGCCATGAGCAGAAAGACGGAAATCCTGGTCGTCGGCGGCGGACCCGCCGGCCTTTCCGCCGCGATCGTCGCGGCCCAGCTCGGTTCGAAGGTGCTGCTCGTGGACGACAACCCGAACCTGGGCGGCCAGCTCGTGAAGCAGACCCACCGGTTCTTCGGCAGCAGTGCGCGCGACGCGGGCATCCGCGGCTTCACGATCGCCGAGGAGCTTCTGAAACAGGCGGCCGAGCTGAAAAAGAACCTCACGATTCTGCTCAACACTTCCGTCGTCGGCTTCTACGGCGACACCGAAGCCGGCATTCTCTCGCCGGAACGGTATGAGAAAGTCACGTTCGAGCGCGTCATCGTCTGCACGGGCGCCGTCGAGAACAGCCTGAACTTCGAGAACAATGACCTGCCCGGCGTCTACGGTGCTGGCGCGGTCCAGACACTGATGAACGTTCACGGAATCAGGCCCGGCAACAAGATCCTGATGGTCGGCTCCGGCAACATCGGCCTGATCGTGAGCTACCAGCTGATGCAGGCCGGCGTCCAGGTCGTGGGCCTCGTCGAGGCGATGCAAACGATCGGCGGCTACCTCGTGCATGCCAGCAAAATTCGCCGTCTTGGCGTGCCGATCTACACCGGCCACACCATCGTCAGCGCCCTCGGGACCGAGGGCGTCACCGGGGCGCGGCTGTGCCGCGTCGACGAAAAGTTCCAGATGGTTCCCAACACCCAGTTCGACGTCGAGTGCGACTGCATCTGTCTCGCGGTCGGTCTTTCGCCGCTGATCGAGCTGTTTCAGCAGGCCGACTGCAAGATGGTTCACGTCGGCGAGCTGGGCGGCCTCGTTCCGCTGCATGACGTCAACATGCGCACCACGAACCCCCACGTCTACGTCGCGGGCGACGCTTCGGGCATCGAGGAAGCCACGACGGCGATCCTGGGCGGCCGCATCGCCGGCGCGCGCGCGACCGAGAGCGTTCGCGGCGAGAGCGCCGAAGCGGTGAAAGTCGTTTCCGACGCGCTTTCTGAACTGCGGACGCTGCGGTCCGGCTCGACCGGCGAGCGCATCCGCTGGGGCCGCGAGAAGATCGAGAAGGAGATTGCGGCATGCTGATCAACGATGGAATCATCACCCGAGAAGAACTCGCGACCGTCCTTCCGACCGACGAGCGGTTCAAGAAGGGACCTGTGGCGATCATCGAGTGCCTGCAGGATATCCCGTGCGACCCGTGCGTTTCCTCCTGCCCGTCCAAGGCGATTTCGATGAAGGCCGGCATCACCGATCGCCCGACGCTCGATGCGGCGCGCTGCATCGGCTGCGGCCTCTGCGTGCCGCGCTGTCCCGGTCTGGCGATCTTCGTTCTCGACATGACCCACGCCCAGCGCTCGGCCGCCCTTTCGCTGCCCTACGAGATGCAGCCCGTGCCGAAGGTCGGCCAGGTGGTCAAGGGCCTCGACCGAACCGGGAAGCCGGTGTGCGAGGCGAAGGTGCTCAAGGTGCTGTCGGCGAAGAAGTTCGACAGGACGCATGTCGTGACCATCGAGATCCCGAAAGACCGCGCGCTCGATGTGCGCGCGATCAGGGTGGCGTGAGGAAGGAGACCGGACGATGAAGATCGTTTGCCGTTGCCAGGACATCACCGAGGAGGAAGTGATCGCCGCCATCCGCCAGGGTGCCACGACGATCGACGAGATCAAGCGCCTGGTGCGCGCCGGGATGGGGCCCTGCCAGGGCCGCACCTGCCGCCGCCTGGTGTCGCAGATCATCAGCCGCGAGCTGAAGAAGCCCGCCGGCGAGATCTACCCGCCGACCTTCCGGCCGCCGAACCGGCCGGTGCCGTTCAAGCTGATCATGAACGAGTATGCGGAACAGCTCGAAGCCGAGAAGAAGGCCGCCGAGAAAGCGGCCGAAAAGGCCGCGAAGATCGCCGCGAAGAAAACCGCCCCGAAGGGAGGGAAGAAGGCATGAAGACTTCCTTCGACGCGATTATTATAGGCGGTGGTATACTTGGTGTCAGCACCGCGTATGAGCTGGCGAAAGCCGGCATGAAGAACATCTGCGTGATCGAGCGGCGGTATCTCGCCAGCGGCTCGACCGGCCGGTGCGGCGGCGGGTTTCGCCAGCAGTGGAGCACCGAGGCGAACACGCGGCTTGCCATCAGGTCGGTGAGGCGCCTCGAGCACATCGAGGAGGAGCTGGGCTACAAGACCGAGTTCTTCCAGGGCGGCTACCTGATTCTCTCGCACAGCGCCGAAGAAACGGCCCAGTTCGAGAAGAACGTCGCAATGCAGCGGCGGCTCGGCCTCGACGTGAAGATCGTCGACCGGGCCGATGCGAAGAAGATCAACCCCTATCTCGACGTCGACCGGATCGAGTGCGCGACCTGGTGCCCGACGGACGGCCACATCAGCCCGTTCCTGCTGACCCAAGCCTACGCCAACGCCGCGCGGCGGCTGGGCGCCGAGATCCATCTCTGGACGAACGTGACGGGCCTGATGAAGAAGAGCAACGTGTTCTTCGTCATGACCGACAAGGGAATCACCTACGAGACGCCGATCCTGTTCAACTGCGCCGGCAGCTTCTCTCGCACGATCGGGCAGATGCTCAACGTCGAGATTCCGGTCGATCCGTACCGGCATGAGATCCTCGTGACCGAGCCGGTCGAGAAGCTCTGGAACCCGATGATCATCGACTTCGGCATCGGTCTCTACGCACGCCAGGAGCACAGCGGCGGCGTCGTGATGGGCATGGGCGATCCGAACGAGCCGGTCGGCACCTTCGTCGGCAGCTCGATGCACTTCATGTTCGAGATGAGCCGCCGGTTCACGCTGCTGTTCCCGAAACTCGCGGGGCTGCGCATCGTGCGCCAGTGGGCCGGCCTGTACGAAATGACTGCCGACGCCCAGCCGGTCCTCGGCCCCGTCGACGAGGTCGAGAACTTCTACCAGGCCAACGGCTTCTCGGGCCACGGCCTGATGCTGGCCCCGGCCGTTTCCGAGCTTCTCGCCGAGCAGGTCACCACGGGGAAGACCTCCCTCCCGATCGACGACCTGCACGTTCGCCGCTTCCGCGGCAAGCGCGAGTTCCACCGCGAAAAATCCGTCGTCTGACGCCGGGTCCGAAAACGAAATCCCGCCCCCATCGTAGGGGCGGGATTTTTGTCCGTGTCTGGAAAAAAAGAATCTCGTGTCTGCTGCCTCAGGGCTTGTAGAACTCGAACCGGTGGCCTTTTCCGTCGAGCAGAATGAGCGCCACGCCCCAGTCGCCTTCGGCGGGATACCAGAGCAGCTTGACGTCGTGATCCTTGTAGTCGAACTTTTTCAGCCTCGTGAGAAAGATGCCGCGAACCGAGTCGGATGCGAATCGATCACCGTCCGACAGGAAGGGAAAACGGTTGCGGATGTCCGTTTCCTGCACGCCACGGATCAGGAAACTGCGGTGGGCATCGTGAATGATATGCTGCTCGAAGATTGGCAACGTGCATGGTTTGCCGGAAATATCCCAGAAAAGGTAATCGGGGTTCGTTAATTTATATGGTCCAAAATAGAAAAAGGCCGCGAATGCCACGATGCCGATGCAGATTGCCGTCAGAAAATACTTTTTCATGTCTTCCTCTTTCGGCAGAAACGCCGGTTTCCATGAGCCGTTTGACCGAAAGATCCCGCGTTCGGAAGGCGGATCAGCTGATCGAGCCGATCCATCCGACGAGAAGAAAGCGCGGAATGCGGCAGGCGAGGCTGGTGAGGAAGATGATGACGGGTGAAAGCCGGAGAATGCCGGCGATCCAGCAGGTGGCGCTGTAGGGAACGGGGGTGACCGCGCCGACCACGACGATCATGCAGCCGTATCGCCGGAAAATACGGCATCCGGCGCGCAGCAGGTCGTTGCCGAACCAGCGCCGGAACCGCCAGGGGCCGACCCTGCGTCCGATGGCCCAGCCCAGCAGGCCGCCGCAGGCGCTGGCCACCCCTGCCACGAGCGCGACCTGGAGCGGCCGCTCGCCGCCGAACGCCGAGCCGAAGACGAACACGTCGGGCGGGACCGGCTGGATGATGCCGTCCGCGAGAACGGTGAGAAGGAACAGGGCCGGGTCGCCCCAGACGTTCACGAGATAGGTTGCGAACGCTTTCAGGTCATCGTGAAAATGCCCGAATACCCAGAACCCGGCGATGAGACCGGCAGCCAGGAGCCATCGGGAATGGGGGATGCGCAATGGTTTCATCGGGGCGGTCCTCCGGCTGAGGGCGAGGGTTCGTCGAGGGTGTGCGGCGAAAGGCCGCGAAGGACGCCGACGAAGAAGATCATGCCGATTCCCCCGGCGAAACCGTTGTTGTACAGGTTCAGCCAGCCGTGAATCTCGCCCAGATGCATGGCCAGCGGCAGGTGCAGCATGCCGGCGGCGAGACCGGCGAACGGGCCGAACCGGCCGCAGAAGGGGGCGACGGTGCCGGAATACAACGCCGCGATGACCGGACCGGGATCGCCGGGAGACCAGATCTTGGGAAGGCAGATCAGATACAGTCCCACGATCGGCGGCAGGATGTTTCGCGGATGCTTTCCGAGGCCTCCGAACGCCGTCATCGCCGTGATTGCGGCGAACGTCGGGCCGTTCACGGGGCCGCCGACGAAGTCGAGATAGGCGAGACCGCAGCTTCCGACCAGGGCCATGTTGAAGAAGGCCGGGCCCAGGCCGCCGACCTCGACAAAGTTCGAGGGCAGTCTGCCGGTTTCCGAAAGAATCGCTTTCAGCCCTTCCGCGAGCGTCTTTCCCCGTCTCTGTGAAAGAGCGATGCCCAGAAGCGCCAGACCGGCGATCAAGATCATCAGAATGCCGTGGAGAAGTTCGGAGGAATCGGTGGCGTAGAGGTAGACGGGGGTGGTTTTCAACCCGAAACCCCGCATCAGGGTCGAGGCGATGATGCCCAGAAATCCTGCCGCCGTTCCGACGTTGTAGAGGCTGAATCCCTGGTGAAGGGTGAGAACATGGCTTGAAATGCTTGCGAGCAGAAATCCGGCGACCGTTCCGGCAACGGCGCCCCCGACCAGTCCGGCGGTCCCGAAGCCGAATCCGAAAGCGAGCTGGCTGAAGAGAGGCGCGAGGCATGTTCCGAGAAGCATGACGGGGCCGAGGTCGCGGAGAGGCTTTCCGGTGACCCGGCAGAACAGCACGACGCCGAGAATATGGGGCCAGACGTTCAGCACGTTTTTCCCGCAGAGGCCGAATGCGGGAACCATCAGGCCGCACACCAGGAGATAGCCGGAATGCTCCATGCGGATCAGCCACAGGATGGCGCTGGTGATGCATCCCAGGAACCCTGCGTTCACCAGGGCGGGACCGAGACCCCCGACGAGGGTGTAATCGGTGAGGAGAAGGCTGGGGGAACGGAGGATGCACCAGAACCCTGCCGGTTCCGTCCATGGATGGAGGGCGCTTCCGCCTCCCAGCAGGAGGAGACTGTAGCAAAGAGGGACAAGTCTGATGATCGTCTGGTCTGTCATCGGCATCGCGGTCAGGATATCACGAAAAAACCCGGAAAATACGTTCGGGTACCCTGGCGGGCTCATGGAAAATTGCTATAATGGAAAGACTTAGGAACTCACTTCACCAGGGAGGTCGATCATGTTCCAATATCTCAGAAAGCCTCTTCTCGCGGCCTGTATCGCCGGGTTGGTCGCGTGTGCCGCGGATGCCCGCACGGCTCCGACGACGGTGTCGACCGACAACGATCCCCTGCACGACGATGCGTTCACGATCTGCACGCCCGTCACCACCGGAAGCGGCATCATTACCGGAACGCTGGGGAAGATGCTGAACATCCCGAAGACCGTCAAGATCAACGACGTCGGCTTCCTGTTCAATGCCCTCGGCATGGATGCCATTCAGGTCACGGCCGGGAGCCCCAAGGGATACCATGCGACGACCGTTCTGCCGTATCTCAAGGGCAGCAAGGAGATGCAGGACTCGCTGAAACTGCGCCGGACGGCTCGCCAGCTGAAATTCCAGCTCGTCAGCAAGATGCTCAAGAATCTGCCGGAAGACAAACTCACGGCCGATCAGAAGCAGGCGATCACCACCTTCCTGTCGCAGCAGGCCGGCTCTTCGCTGGTCGTGCTCGAGAAGTCGCCCATGCCTTCCTTCGTCCCGACTCCCGGGCCGTGCATGATTCCGCTCGGCATGGAGCGCGTCGAGGCGAAGACCGGCAAGCGGCTCGGCCTCGAGACGTCCGGCATCTGCGTGCTCGACATCGAGTCCGACGGGCAGAAGCTGTTCTCGGTGAGCGACGCCCTGAACAACGACACGCTCGATCTCGTGCTCGCCCACGAGAACGCGCACGGCATCATGTTCGACATGTACGGGCGGGCGTTCGGCGCCATCCAGCGCATCTCGACCAACGGCCACGACGCCCCATACATCACCGATCTCGGCATGGCCTTCATCGAGGGCTGGGCCGAAGCGTTCGAGGCCGTCTACGGCCCGGCGAACCCGAAACTCGCCGAAAAAGATCGCAAGAAATATAATATTTCAGAGTTTTTATATGGCCGCCAGGATCCGATCCGGCGCGATCGGTACATCTGGGCCCGGCCGACCGGCAAGAAGACCGGCGTCCTCAAGAACGGCCTGCAGCTGGTTTGCACCGAAGGCGTCGTGGCCGGCCAGTTCTACGACATCCTGACCAGCCGCGCCATCACCGCCGCCTATGAAAAGTGCATCTCCGTCATGCTGCTCACTCAGCCCGAAAGCTATCCCGCTTTCGTCCGCGAGTTCGTGAAGATGTATCCGGACGACAAGAAGGTTCTCTATCGCATCCTTCTCGAAGGGCTCAATTACGTGACGATGGATCGCCAGGCGGCGCCGCTCTACAAGGCCTACTACGAAGCGAAGCTCGCCTACGTCGCGAAGAAGCTCGACAAGGACGCCTTCGAGAAGGCGAAGCAGGCGTTCGTCTCCTTCAAGGAGGACCTGTTCGAAAAAGCCATGAAGGGCGCCGATCCGTTCGCAAACGTCGGCCCTGAGCTGTGGTTCTCCGGCGCGCTGAAACTCGAGGGCGAGAAACGCTCCGGCTCGGCCGAGACCAAGCTGAAGCTGGCCGCGAAGTTCGGCGGGAAGAAGGACAACGTCTGGAACTTCAACATGGATCTGAACACCGTCTCCGGAAAGATGCTCGTCGCCCTCGGCGCCACCCCGGAAACGGCCGCGAAGATCATCGCCGACCGCGAAGCAAAGGGCTTCTTCACCGGCAGCCCGCTGAAAATTCTCGAAAGCGCTCTTGGCGCCGAGTTCAAACAGGTCATGGAAAAAAGCAGCCTCAAACCCTATCAGCCCGCCAAGCCCGGCGACTCGACGAAGCAGCTGACCACGCTGTATCCGGAAGACTTCGACCAGATGCGCCTCAGCGGCGACAACTGACGGAAAGAATCACGATCCCCAGATGACGCAGATGGCACAGATTCATCCAGCAGAGTTCAACAGAAAATCCGCGTAATCTGCAACATCTGCGGATGCTCTTCCGAAGCGTCAGAACGCAGAGCATAAAAAAACAACACCCCCGGAGGCTTCCGGGGGTGTTCCATTTCGGTCGGGTTACTCTTCGGGGTTGGGGAGATCGGGGTGGGGCGAATCGTCGGTGATGGGCATCATGAAGTTATCGGGCAGTTCCTTTTCCTTGAAGCCCTTCAGACGCACGGCCGTGCCGTTGCAGACGACCATCACATACTTGCCCATGAACTCGTGGTAATCGACATCGACGCCGACGATCGCGTGCGCGGCGAGGGTCTTGCCCTCCTTGATCATTTCGACAAGGGCGACGTTTTTGACGGACTCGAGTTCCTTTTCAAAACTCTCCACCCGTCTTCCCACCAGATCCTTGAAACCTGCCGCGATGTTGGCCAGCGTGCCGACGCCGAAAACGGCTTCGCCGGTGACGAGGCCGAGATATTGTTCGATGACGTGTCCGTCGATGTTGTCGGTCGTTGTGATGAGCATGCGTTCCTCCGCTTCACGAATGCATCAGAGCATCCATCGTGTCTGAGCATGGTATTACGCCTTGTTCGGAGCCGAATGAATGGCGCCCTGCATGCAGAGCTGCTCGATCTCGGCTTCATACTGCCGGATGCGGAAATCGACGGCGTTCAGGCGGTCGATCTCTTCCCGGCACTTCTTGGTGATGGCATCCTCGAGCGATTTTTCTTCCTTGCGCAGCGCCTCGATCGAGTTGGTGAGCAGCGTCACCCGCATGCGCTGCTCCGCTGACAGCGGCAGGTCGCCGGTGGAATCCTTCTTCCGGAACAGAGGGATCACGACACCCATGCAGGCCTCCTTTTGAACGGTGAGATTTGAACGGTTCGTGTCTTCTTATCGGCGACATTCGGAAGATCGTTGAGCGAAATCGATTCCCGTTCCCGGTTTGCCATGGCGTGACGATTCGGTTACAATTTGGGCCATGTCTGAACAACGATCGCCCCGGGAAGCGGGGCGCGGAGCTTTGAGGGGCTATGCCTGGCTCGTCTTCGCCGGCGGGGGCGCCGTTCTTCTCGCTCTGGGCGTCATGCTCGGCGAGCCCGCGAAAATCTTCGAGAAGGCCACTGCGATTTGCCTGCAGTGCATCGGCATCGGATGAGCGAGCGACGAACGATGGTCCAGGCGGTTTCCACCGTCCTGACGAACGGCTACCTCAGGGGCTTCGTCACCGGGAACATCTATACCGGGCCGTTGAAGCACGTCTGCGTGCCCACCCTGAATTGCTACAGCTGCCCGGGAGCGTTGTTCGCGTGCCCGGTCGGCGCCGCCCAGGTCGTGCTGGCCGGAGGCGGCGGCTTCGACCCGACTGCGCCGCACACCATCTGGACGAAACTTTCGGGCATCCTGTCAGGCGCGCCGATGTTCGTTGTCGGGTTCCTGACACTGCTGGCAGCGTTCGTCGGGCGGGCTTCCTGCGGCTGGGCCTGCCCCTTCGGCTGGCTGCAGGACCTGGCGCATCGCATCCCCGTTCCCTTCAAAAAGCGGAACGCCGGCCCGGGATTCCTCCGATACGGAAAATACCTGGTTCTTCTCGTGATGGTCGTGCTGATGCCGTTGTTCGTCGTCGACCGGTTCGGATTCAGCGAACCGTATTTCTGCAAGCTCCTTTGCCCGGCAGGCACGCTGGAGGGCGGATTGATCCTGCCGCTTCTCCAGCCGGATCTCCGCGGCATGCTCGGCCGGCTCTTCGCCTGGAAGACGTTCGTCCTGGTCGTGTTTCTCGGCCTGATGACCGTCTTCCGACGGCCGTTCTGCAACTGGGCCTGCCCGCTCGGGGCCTGGCTCGGGCCGTTCAACCGCGTCAGCCTGTACCGGCTCGAACTCGACGAGGATCGATGTATTCACTGCGGCATGTGCGCGAAGGTCTGCCCCGCCGGTCTCGATGCCGAACGGGAACTCGATACGGCCGACTGCGTCCGATGCCTCGAATGCGTGAAAACGTGTCCGAAACTGGCGATCTCGACCATGGGCCCGGGCCTTGCCGGAAAATCCCCGTGTGATCAGATCCGTTCGCATGGGTGACGCTGATTTTTTCGAAACACTTCCATAAAAGGAGACATCTCATGAAACGAATTCTCTCGCTGCTCGTTCTCATCATTGCCCTCGCCGTCCCGGGATTCGCGGCTGATTCCGGCCCGGCTCCCGATTTCACCCTCAAGGGCCTCGACGGGAAGGACCTGACCCTCTCCTCGCTCAAGGGAAAAGTCGTCATCATCGACTTCTGGGCCACCTGGTGCCCGCCCTGCCGCGAAGAGATCCCCGGATTCATAGAACTGTACAAGAAATACAAGGACCAGGGCCTCGAAATCATCGGCGTCAGCGTCGACAAGGACGAGAACAAACTCAAGAAGTTCGTCTCCGATAACGGCGTGAATTATCCCATCGTCACCTTCACGAAGGAAGTGACGGAAGCCTACGGCGGCATCCAGTCGATTCCGACGACGTTCATTCTCGATCATCAGTTGAACATCGTGGGCAAGCACGTCGGCTTCGTCGAGACCGCGGCGTTCGAAAAGGAGATCGAGCCTCTGCTGAAGGCTGCCGCTCCCGCTCCGGTCGCGGCCGAGCCTGTTGCCGCCCCGGCGACCGATGTCGAGCCGATCGCGCCGACGGACGTGATTGCGGTGCCCGAAGCTCCTGCCGACGCCGGTCAGGAAACGCCTGCCCCGTCAGAGACCCCCGCGCCCGCGGCCGAACCCACCCCTGCGCCCTGATTTCGTGAATTGACCTGTACGGTGGCGGCCACCCAAAAACGGTGGCCGCCATTTTCATCGGAGGACCGAACCATGCCCGGAATCGATCTGAAAGAGCTGCAGGCCCTGTATGCCCGGGGAGTGAACATCATCGAACACCTCGAACGGCAGGGGGTCGACCGTCATACGGCCGTCGAAATGAGCTACGATCTCCAGGCCGGCTCATACATCGAGATCATCCGGACCACCCATGCGGAGTATAGTGAAAAATATACGACTGAGATCGCCTCCCTCATCGACGGCCTTGGTGTCGGCGTCGCGTCTCTGCTCGAGGCCGGGGTGGGAGAGGCGACGACCCTCGCGAACGTCGTGAAGCGATTGAAAAAACGGCCCCCGCACGTCTCCGGCTTCGACATCTCCTGGTCGCGAATCAAATATGCATATAAATATTATTCATCCGTCGCGGGCGGGTCGGCGAGTTTCTTTCTCGGCGACCTCTTCCGGATTCCGTATGCCGACGATTCGATCGATGTCGTCTACACATCGCACTCCATCGAACCGAACGGCGGCCGTGAGGCGGAGGCCCTGGCGGAGTTGTTCCGCGTGGCGAGGAAATACCTCGTCCTGTTCGAGCCGTCCTACGAGATGGCGACCGACGAGGGAAAGGCGCGCATCGAGCGCCTGGGATTCATCAGGGGGCTGCCCGAGGCGGCGAAAAAGCTTGGATATTATATCAAAGAATACAGATCCGCGTCCGTCTCGGCACGGCCGTCGAACCCGACGGCGATCCTGGTGATCGAAAAAAACGCCTCGGCCGTTTCCGGCCCCGCGCCCGAGTTCGTGTGCCCGGTGGGAAAGGGGCCACTGGCGAAAATTCCGGGCGGCTACTGGTCCGAATCATCTCTCCTGCTGTATCCCGAGTTGGACGGCGTGGCATGCCTGACCCCGCGCCACGGCATCGTCGCAACGCATTACGCCGATTTCCACGACCACCGGCCGACCTGAGATTCCCGGAAAAACAGCTTCGATACAGAGGCATAGGGGCGGGTTTGAAACCCGCCCCGGTGACGCAACACTCGTCAAACAAACACTCTCAGCGCCTCGCTCTGCTCCGAGTCAGCGCACGACGACGTTGTCGAGCCAGAGGGTGCCCGTCGCGGGGATCGCGCCCGCGAACTTGATGCCGATGCTTCTGACGAGGGCCTTTTCTTCCGGCTGGAGCTGATACACGGCCTTGAAGCCGGTCGCCTGCCAGAGATTCGGTTTCGTCATGAAACCGCGTTCGACGAGACGCCTGGAGAGGGGATTTCCCGCTTCATCGAGAAGTTCCACCAGGAGGCGGGCGCGTATCTCGCCCGAGCCGTTGAACTGGAACGAGCCCTGGAGTTGCTGCCCTTCCTTCAGTGAGGAAACGGGGATCGGCGGGAGTTCGACGGTCGTTTCGCCCGCGTCGGTTCCGGTGATGCGCAGGGAGGCGTAGCCGGTTTTCGGCTGGCCGAGATCGCGTGCCGCCTGGCCGGCCGGCGCGACGACGCCGCGCGGAACGCCGTTCCCGTCGCCATACTCGAAATCGCCGTTGTCGACGAGATTCTCGGTTTTGGGCGCCGTCGCACGGCGGAGGCGCAAATCGTCGAACCAGACCTGGCCCCTCGAGATCGGACCGTTCTGGAGCAGGACGCGGATGAACGCGGCGTCCTTCGGCAGGTTCGCGCCCGGGGCCCCGTTGCCGGAGAACGTGCCTTCGACGGCCTGCCATGAGGTCGAAACCGTGGCGCCCGAAAGCACGGGCCAGATAAAGCCGCGCAGGCGCTTTGCCTTATCGTATACCTCGGCGCCGACGCTGACTTTCGCGGCGCCGTCGCTCGAACGCATCCAGCCCGACAGCACATACGCTTCGGACGGATTGACCGCGATCATCTCCGAGACGACCCGCACGGGCCGAAGATGGGACTCGGGGGTCAGGCAGAGCGAACCGCGGCCGGTGACAGCCTGTTCCCGGTCGAAGGCAACGTTCCCTTCCTTCACGGTCCAGGCGTCGGGCGTGCCTTTTTTCGCGAGGTCTGTCTCGAAACTGCTGTTCTGAAGCAGATTTTCCGGGGTGTCCGAGAGGATGTTGAACGAAAGCGTCAGATCGGCGGCGGCGAGCTGTGTCGCCGGAACGCCGGGCGCGGCTGAGAGGGCGGTGGAACTGCCGGGGGCCAGCGAGACGAGACGGCTCTTGGCCTTCTCGACGCGGTCCTGGGACGGCGGATGGGTGCTCAAATACTGCATGAGACCCTTTTCACCCTTGCCGAACTTCTGGACGAACTTTTCCCAGAGGACGACCTGACCGAGCGGATTGAATCCGGCGTTCGTGAGGCGGGTCTGGCCGATCTCGTCGGCTTCGTACTCGTCGTCGCGCGAGAATTTGAGCATCGTGAGCGCCCCGACGACCTGGCCCCAGGTGTCGCGGTCGCGGCCGCTTTTCACAGCCTTCTGGAGCAGCAGCTGGAATGCCGCGTTCTGCCGCAGTTGCTTGAGGGAGTGACGCCGCTCGGCGTGGGCGAGCTCGTGAGCCAGTACCGCCGCCAGTTCGTCGTCCGAACCGATGAAATCGAGCATGCCTTTATAGATGTAGATGTTGCCTCCGGGAATGGCGAACGCGTTCACGGTGCTGTCGTTCAGAACCGTGATGTTGTAGTCGAAGCCCCTGTCGCGGAACTGGCCCTTGACGCGATCGAACACCGAGCCGACCCAGCGATTGGCCTCGGGATCCTTGTATTTCTTGCTGGTCAGATTGATGAACCATTTCATTTCCTGCCCGACCCGCTTCTCGGCTTTCGTGTCGCCCGTCAACCACAGCATCATGTTCACCTGCTCGTACGTCTGGTATGCCTTGAGCAGGTCGCCGAGAATATTGCGGGCTTCCGCTGCGAAGGGGGTTCCGAACAGAAGCGAAGCCGCAAGCGCCGCTTTCAATGTAAACCGTTTCATATACAACTCCTTTGAGCCGTGGCTGCTCTGGCAGCGAGGAATGACCTCCCTATTATCCGACACCCCCTTGGCGCCTGTAAAGAGTCCCCGAGCGGTCCGCCCGGAAGGGTCACTTCATGCAACGCACCGGTGGGCCATCAGATTGACGAAAAAAAGGCTTCGGTTCTCACGGACTCCGGGGACGGCGTTTCATGATCACGGTGTCGATGCCGGCCAGGTTTTTTCCGGCAGCCTCGGCATCGGTGAAGCCGAAGTCGGTGAAGAGCGCACGGGCGCTCGTTCCGGATGCGATCCCTGCGGCAAACGTCTGCACGAGGATCTCCGCCGTCGAATCGAGTTCCCGCATCGCCGTTTCCATCAACAGGCGCCCGATCCCCCTGCCGCGACAGGCTGAGGAGACGGCCAGCCAAGCAATCTCGTTCCTTTGACGATTGAGCGCGATGATGCCGCCGATCGTTCCTCCTTCGGTTTCGCCGCAGAAGGCGCTCTCGTCGAGAATGACCTGCCGGATGCCGTTGCGAAAATCGTCGCTGTCCGCCATGGGGCCGAACAGCGGCTCCACCTCGCGCGCCAGCTCCAGCCACGCGGGAATGTCCCCGGGTTTCACCAAGCGTATCACGCCAGAATCCTTTTCAAAACGTTCGACGGCGGGCCGTTCATTTGTCCCTGAATGACTTCTTGGCGGTTTTCAGAAATTTGCCGAAGTCGCGGTCTTTCTTGCGTTTTTCGGCGTGGGAGAGTTGATGGAACTCCGACTCGTGGCACAGCTTTCTATAGTTATCGAAATGCTCGCTGCTGAGATTGCCCGATTGAACGGCTTCGCGAACGGCGCAGCCGGGCTCGCCCGTGTGGGTGCAGTTCCGGTACCGGCAGCCGGAGGAAAGGCTCGCGATGTCGGAATACCCGCTCTCGATGCCGTTTTCCGCGCTGCAAACGCCGAACTCGCGCATGCCGGGGTTGTCGATGACCAGCGCACCGCCGTCGAGACGGATCAGCTCGCGCCGGACCGTCGTGTGGCGGCCCTCGCCCGTTCCGCTCACGGCCTTGGTCTCCTGCCTGCCGCGGCCGACGAGGTGGTTGATCAGGGTGCTCTTGCCCACGCCGGACGAGCCGACGAAACAGTAGGTTCTTCCGGGTTCGAGCAGCTGCTCGAGGGCTGCGAGGCCATCCCCCGTCATGTTGCTCAGTGTCGAAACCGGGGCGGTGATACCGGCGGCACGGATGTGCGCCAGCTGGCCGGCCAGGATGTCCGGGCCGACGAGATCGGTCTTGGTGAGCAGGATGTGCGGGACGGCCCCGCCGTCCATCACCATGACGAGGTAGCGCTCCAGCCGGTTGAGATTGAAGTCGTAGTGGCAGGACTGGACGATCACGGCGCAGTCGATGTTCGCGGCGATCATCTGGGAGTCGCCCCCGGAGCCTGCCGCCCGCCGGCGAAGCGCAGTCCTGCGCTCGAGCAGGGCATGGATCATGCCGAAGTCATCGTTTGGCTGTCGTTCCAGACAGACCCAGTCGCCCACGCACGGATGCTCGTGGGGCAGAGGATGCCGGTGCAGAAAGCTTCCCGACAGCTTCGCGCGGAAAGGGCCCGCCGGGTCGACGAGCAGCAGCTGCTCGCGATCGACCGCCGCCACACGGGCTATCGCCATCGTCGGCTTGCCTGCCGCTTGCGTTTCAAACCAGTCGCTCCACCCGAGAATCTTCAACTCGTCGTGATTCGTGCTCATCTGTCTCGTTCTATCGCTTGCCGCAATCGTTCCTGGAAAGGATCGCCGTGGATTTGATTCAGTATATCACTCGCCGTCAAGCAAATCCCAGTCAGGGCCGCGGGGATCAGAAATTCACACGTTGAATGCGGAAGCGGGTTTATTGAGTCCTGCATATCAAAAACCAGCTTCGTGTCTCCGTTCGTGCTGAGCTTGTCGAAGCACGAACAGCCACTTGCCGATGGTTCCTCATTTCGCTCTTCGACAGGCTCAGGGCGAACGGTTGGTTCTCATTCTGCAGGACTCAATAACATATGAGACGAGTAGTAAAGCCATGTTGCTACCACCTTCCGGAGAAGAGCATGATGAGATGCTTTTGAACCACGGCCCGGCAAAAAAGAACGTCGGAAAACGGTATCAGACTGCTGAGTGAGAAGTGCTGGTTGGGGTGCGTCGATCTTGATTCGGCGAGCCCTTTTTGCTAGACTTGCTTACCCGCGCGGGGATGGAGTTCCCCGATAACCGCCTTGAACGGCTAATGACTCCTGGTGGCTTGATGACCACCGGGAGTTTTTTCGTTTTGGGCCGAAAGGTGAGGTGTTGCTATGAGTTTTGAGAACGATTCCATCCCTGAAAAGTTCGCTGAAAGCACGGAAGGTCAGAAACCCGGGGAAATGTCTATCGATTCTGAGGAGGGGCTCTCCGATGCGGAGGCGCAAACACGCCTGGCCCGGGCTGGTTTCAACGAAATCCGGGAGGAGCCGGCCGGTCTTCTTCAAGGGATTCTGAAGCGCCTCTGGGGCCCAATTCCCTGGATGCTCGAAGCCGCACTCGTTTTTGAGGTGGCCCTGGGAAAAGTGGCCGGCCCGGCCTTGATCGCCGTCTGGCTGCTTTTCAGCGCGATTCTCGGAGGAATCCAGGAGCGTCGCGCCCGGAACGCGCTGGACCTCCTTCGCAGCCGCCTGGAAGTAAACTCCCGGGTTCGCCGCACGGGACAGTGGCGGCTTCTGCCTGCTCGGGAGATCGTTCCCGGCGACCTCGTTCACGTCAGGATGGGGGATATCGTCCCTGCCGACATGAAGATCCGGAACGGTACCGTGGAGGTCGATCAGTCCGCACTGACGGGTGAATCCGGCGCTGTTCCCCGTTCATCCGGTGAGACAATTTACTCGGCGTCCACCGTCCGTCGCGGCGAAGCTTCCGGAACGGTCATTGCAACAGGAATCCACACCTACTTTGGACATGCAGCGGAGTTGGTTCGGACCGCCAGCCCGGCAGGTCACCTCGACAAGCTCCTTTTCACCGTGGTCCGGTATCTGGTAAGCATCGATGCCGTTCTGGCCGCGATTCTCGTCGCGGCAGTCCTTTGGAGCGGGTCTCCCTTGCTTCCGCTTCTGCCCTTTTTCATGGTTCTCGTGATTGCAACGGTTCCGGTGACGATGCCTGCCGCCTTCACAGTTGCCAATGCGGTTGAGGCGCGTGCGTTGGTGGATGAGGGCGTTCTCGTGACCGGATTGTCGGCCCTTCAGGAAGCGGCGACCATGGACGTTCTTTGCATCGACAAGACCGGCACGCTGACGAAAAACAAGGAAAGCCTCGCTACCGTCCTCCCTTTCACCGGTGAGTCTGAAAACGAAATTCTTGCCTGGGCCGCCGCCGCCTGCCATGAAGCGTCCCAGGGGGCCATCGAACGGGCCATCCTCGAAGTGGTCAAAGCCCGGTCGATCCCCTCGCTGACCCGGACGAAGTTCGTCCCGTTCGAGCCTGCGAACAAGTGCTCCGAGGCGTTTGTCGACAGGGATGGACAGACGATCCACGTGATACTGGGCTCTCCTCTGGTGATTCAAAAACGTTCGAAGCCGGAGTCCGAACTCCAGGAAAAGATCGACGCTCTGGCCGCCTCCGGTGCCCGCGTCCTCGCAGTGGCGGCTGGCCCCGCAGGTCACCTGGTCGTGCGGGGCCTCCTGTCGTTGGCCGATTCGCTTCGTGACGATGCGGCGGTACTGGTAGACACCCTCCGCCAGCTTGGCCTCAAGGTGATCATGGTTACCGGGGATACCAGAGCTACTGCCCAGGCGGTCAGTCATGCCGTCGGCCTCGGAGACCGTTTCGGCCTTGCGGAAGATGCCGTGAACAAGCCGCTCGAATACGATGGCTTCGCCAATTTCTATCCCGAGGAAAAATTCCGTCTGGTACAAGCCCTTCAGCGTTCCGGCCGGATCGCGGGAATGACCGGGGACGGCGTGAATGACGCCCCCGCGCTGAAACAGGCGGAAGTCGGCATCGCCGTTCAATCGGCCTCGGATGTTGCCAAGGCTTCCGCGCAGATCGTTCTGACGGTTCCCGGGCTGCAAGGCATCGTTTCGGTGGTTTCGGGTGGCCGGCGGGTGTACAGGCGCATGCTGACCTGGACGATCACGAAGATCTCCCGAACGGTGGAACTCGCGGCACTGCTGACCTTTGGCTATATCGCCACCGGGTTCTTCGTGACCCCTCTGGAATTGATCGCCGTGATCGTTGTCCTGAACGATATCGTGACGATTACATTAGCGACCGACCGGGTTCATGGCTCTTCCACCCCCCGGCAATGGAACGTCCGGGAAATCGCCAAGATCGGTGGGGTTCTTGCCGGAGGGTGGCTGATCCTCGGATTCGCCCTTCTGTGGGTAGCGATGAACGTTCTGAAACTGCCCACTCCCCAGGTCCAGACCCTGGTTTTCGTCTTCCTCATGTATTCCGCGCAAACAACGATTTACATCAACCGCGTTCCGGGGCGATTCTGGTCGGAGGCCCCCAGTCTCTTCGTCGCCGTCGCAACGATTGGCAATGCCGTCTTGGCATCCATCCTGGCTGCTTGTGGCATTCTCATGGCTCCGGTTCCTCTCAGTCTGCTGGGGGGAACCTTTGGTGCCGTCATGGGCGCCACCGTCCTGCTCGACCAGATAAAGATCTCGGTGTTCCAAAAGACGGGGCTTCTGGGAAATCCTGAGCCTTCGGACGGAGGTTTCCAGCAACGTAGCCATTGAGGCTGTTTTCAGACGATCGAGCCCCGGGAAATGAAGGATGCCGGGCGGTGATAATGTTTCTTCGAATATATATCTTTGAGATTATACTCTGGACTGCTTCGTCAACGTTCGAAAAGCTACGAAACCCGTAGAAACCATTCCTGGAGAGCCGTAGACCGGCCGATCAGTGCGGCAGATGAGAAACCGGCCGCGTGAAGATCGGCCAGGGCCGGCTCGGCGACGTCGGGGGAGATCAGCATCAGCAGACCTCCCGAGGTTTGCGGGTCGAGGGTGAGCATGCGATCGGCCTGGGAAACTCCGCCGTCGAAGACGGCTGCTTTCTCGACATACGCCTGGTTCCGGAATACGCCTCCGGGGATGCAGCCGAGTTCGAGCAATGCGCGCGCGCCCGGCAGCGCCGGCAGTCGGGCTGCCTCGAACTCGAGTGTGATGCGGCTGGCGCGGGCGATATGAAGCGCGTGGCCGAGCAGGCCAAAGCCTGTGACGTCGGTGGCGCAGGTCACGCCGTATTTCTGCATGATCTCTGCCCCGGCCCCGTTGAGTTGTTTCATCGACTTGAGCGCCGTGCGGTACTGGGCAGGCTCGGCTTCTCCGACCCGCTGACCCGCCACCAGAACGCCGGTTCCCAGCGGTTTTGTGAGAATCAACGCCTGACCCGGTCGTCCTTTGGAATTGGCGATCACGCGCGAGGGGTGAACCACGCCGGTAACGGCCAGCCCGTATTTCGGCGGCGAATCGGCGATCGTATGACCGCCGACGATCACGCCGCCGGCTTCGACGACCTTCTCCTGCCCGCCTCGCAGGATCTCGCCAAGCACCTCCATGGGAATGCCGGCCGCGGGAAACATGACCAGATTCATGGCCGTCAGCACCTGGCCGCCCATGGCGAAAACGTCGCTCATGGCGTTGGTGGCGGCAATCTGGCCAAATTCATACGCATCTGAACAGATCGGCGGGAAAAAATCGGTCGTTTCGATCAGCGCGATATCGTCGCTGACCTGGAAAACACCGGCATCATCACAAGTGTCGAGGCCGACCAGCAGTCGCCGGTCAGAAGGGGCGGGGAAGCGGCGTAACGCCTCGACCAGCAGATCGGGAGCCAGTTTCGCCGAGCAACCGCCTTCCCTGACGGTGGTGAGCAGATCGAACGACACGCCGTCGCTTTGCGAACGTGCCTGGATTCCCAGTGATGCGATAATCTCGAGAGCCCGCTGCGTATCGGCCTCTCCGAGTTGCAGGCACATGCCGCAATCGGAGGCGATATATTTCGGCGTGGCGATCACCTGGAGGGCGAGATTGGCCCGGCGGCAGGCCTCCTCGGCCTTGATGACCTCGCGGGTGTTGCGGAACAGCAGCAGGACGGTTTTCATGCGAGAATCTCCCGCAGGGCGCTCAGCAGAAACTCGAACTCGGCGGGCGTGTGAAGACGGGACGGTGCCAGCCGGACCGCGCCCGAAGGGAACGAACCCAGCGTCTGGTGGGCGAGTGGCGCACAGTGCAGGCCGGCCCGAACCTCGATGCCGAACCGCTCGCTGAGTCGGGTGGCGATGACGGACGGATCGAGCCGATCGTGCCGGAACGAGAACAGGTTCCCCTGCCGCTCAGGATCTGCCGCGCGAAGCATGGTCACTCCCGGAAGCCCGGCCACGGCATCGATGAAGGCCATGTATTCCTGGCGGGTGTGGCCCGGGGCCGGCGAATGCTCGACGGCCGCCAGCAGGCCGAAGATCCCGGCGATGTTGCCGGTGCCGGCCTCGAAGAGATCGGGGGCGAACGCGGGCATGGCCGTGCTTTCCGAGACGCTGCCGGTGCCGCCGTAGACGAGGGGTTCAACCTCTTCGGGCCGCCGGATGAATACGCCTCCGGTGCCGGTTGGGCCCAGCAGGCTCTTGTGGCCCGTGAAGGCCACGAAGTCGAGCTTCCAATCGTCGATGCACAGTTCCGTCGCTCCGGCCGACTGGGCGGCATCGACCAGCAGGGGAATCTCGCCGCATGCCTCGCGAATATCCTTCAGGGGCTGGATGAGACCGTTCACGTTGCTCTGGTGGCTGACGACCAGCAACCGAGTGCGCGGCGTGAGAACGCGGCGAATTTCGCCGACCCGCACCAAGCCGTCCGGTTCGGCGGGCAGCGTCCGCCAGACGATGCCCCGAAGCCGCTGAAGAGCGGCCAGAGGCCGCGTGACGGCGTGGTGCTCGAGCGGCGAGACCAATACCTCATCGCCCGTTCGCAGGAAACCCTGCAAAACGAGATTCAGACCGGTCGTGGCGTTGGGCTGGAACGCCAGGCACTCGGGCCGGCCGATGCCCAGCAGCGCGGCGAGACGGTCCCGGGCGGCTTCGAGCGTGCGGCTGACCTCGACCGCCCGCGGATAGGCGCTGCGGCCGTACGGCCCGCCCAGTTCCGCGAGATATCGACTCACCGCCCGGGCAACCTCGGGCGGTTTGGGAAACGAAGTCGCGCCGTTGTCGAAATATTTATTGATATACAAAGAGGCTTCCCTTACGGAGTGAAAACCGTGCCGGCAGAGGCGATGGTCTGCATGATGTCATACATATTGGAAACGCGGCCGACGAGCAGTTTCTGCTTCAGGTCGAAATAGTCGAGACAGGTGCCGCAAACCAGGATGCGTATGCCGTGCGACTCGAGGTCGCGAAGGGCCGGCAGAACCGGGGAGTTCTCGCAAGCCAGGTTCACGCCGGCGTTGTAAAGCAGGATGGCGGAAGGCAGCGGCGTCGTCTCCCTGATCGAATTGATGCACGCCTGCATCAGGATCTTCCCCAGTTCCTCGCTTCCGGTGCCCATGAAGAGCCGGTTCAGCACCAGGACGTAGGGTCTGGCGGCGCCGTCGGGCCGGCAATACTCGTCGGGACGGGGCCCGGTCGCGGACGGCGTCACGGCCGTGGCGCGAATCGTGAACGTCTCGCCTGTTTCCGTGCAGGCGGGCTTGCATCCGTAATCCTGAAGGAAACGCACCACGTTGTCGCGCGCCGTTGCGTTATCCAGAAGCACCTCGATTTGATCTCCCGCGGCGGTCTCGCTCAACGCCTTTTTCACGAGAATGAGCGGTCTGGGGCACAGCATTCCGCGTGCATCGATCCGCTTCTCACTCATGTCTGTTCTCCTTGCGCAAATATATAATCATAAATGTATAATATCGTCGCCGTGAGACATGTGGATGCCGGCAAGGCGGTTTGCGTGCGGGTGAGCTTCGAGGGCGGCGGGGATGCCCTGGTCAGGGCCGGTCACGACCACGTGAAAGGCCGCGCCGGGCGGCACGGCGCGGATCCAACCAGCCTCGTCGAGAATCACCCGAGCCACATCCTCCGACGTGACCGTCGCTCCGATGGGCCGGCCGGTTATAGCGGAAAATAGCTCGGGACGATGGACATGCACGGCATCGAGCGGTGTTCCGACGCACCAGCCGCCGACCACGGCGACGATGCAGGAGGCTTCGGCCGCGACCACCGGTTCGTGCGGTGCATGAGCTTTGACCGGCCGCTCGGCCGAGCCGTCGGCTTCGACGATCAGGCGTCGCGCGAACGCTTTGAGCGACATCGCTTCGCCGGCGGAGAACCCGTGACATTTGCCCCCTTCGATTCTGCTTGCGACCACGATCATCGGAGCCGGCCGCTCGCGCAGGCCCGTGACGATCGAGGTGAAATCACCGATCCGCACGTCGGAACATGCGTTCGTTTCATGCGGCCAGATCTTCGTCGTGGTGGTGCAGATCGCGCGTTCGCCTCGCGCGGCCCAGGCGGAGGCGAGCCGGAACATCAGGGTCGTCTTGCCGCCGCCGCCGATGAGCCAGACGTCGTCGTAATCGAACAGGGGGATCATCGGCCGACGAGGGAAAACCGGTTCAGGATCGCTTCCAGCACGGCACCGCTGATCGTGCGGCTTTTGTCCGACACGGTGAAGCAGGCGCGAACCTCGCCGCGCGGGTCGACGTCTGCCAGTTTGGTGTTCAGCGTGATTGTCACACCGTCGTGCAGGATGCCCCGAAGGACCCCGGAGATTCGCGTGTAAACAGGTTCTTCACCGACCCAAGCCACCAGGTCTCCGGCCTGGACCAGATCGCCGATCGCACGGATCCCGCGCACCTGGCCCGCTGCCGGTGCCCGCAGAACCCGACCCGCCGCGACGCCGCCGATGGCTCCTGGAACGCCGGTGTCGGCAGAGGCGCTGCCCGTCTCGATCAACCGGCCGAGATCGTGACCCCGGTTGGTTTCGACGACGAGGTGCGCATCGCGGCCGCAGACGGCCCCCGGGCCCAGGCTGAGAACCAGCGGGGCCTGCGCGACGGATGTTCCGCCCGGCCGCTTGAGCATGCGGGCATCGATCAGGACATCGGGGTGCCACGCCGCAATCAGCCTCGCTTCGGGATCGACGATCACGACAACGTGGTCGAGATGGGCAGGGAGCGGGGTATCTGACTCCAGGCGACGTCCCCGAACGCCTTCCACCACGATTTCGCCGTCCCAGACGGCGCTGCAGAAGGACACGGCCCGCCGGATCGCGAGCGGCTCGCTCACCTCGGTCATGGCCACCTCGAACCCGGCGCGGAACAGCCGGTGTGCCGTGCCGCTGGCGAGCTCGCCCGCCCCGAGGATGAGCACCTTCATGCCCGTGTCTCCAGGTCGGCGGGCGTATCGAGATCGAAGAACACGCCGGAATCGTCGACGGGAACGAGCGTCAGATCGGCGGCATGCCGCTGGAGAATGGCCCGGCCGCCCTGGTCGCCCGTCAGTTCCCGAAGGGCGGGGAAATGATACGCGCCGAACACCACCGGGTGGCCGCGTTTCCCGGCGAAGACAGGCGCGACGATCGCGCGCGGGCCGAGCGGCCGCCAGGCGGCGATGAGGGCGGCGATGGTGGCCGGGGCGATCTCCGGCATGTCCGCAAAGCCGAAGACAATCGCTTCGGTTCCGGAGGGGAGTGCGTTGGCGGCAAGCCGGAACGAACTGCCCATGCCCTCGTCGGCGTTGTCATTGACGAGCAGGCGGACCCGGGGGCGCTGGCTGGCCGGGTCGGGGTGCCGTCGGACGAGCAGGATCTCGTCGAGCTCCGGCACCGCCGCCCAGCGGTCGAGCGTGGCCCCGAGAACCGTCGTTCCTCGCCACGGCAGGCCGAGTTTGTCGCGGCCCATCCGCCGCGAGGCCCCCGCGGCGAGGAGAATCCCCAGGATCATCTCGGTTCCTTACGAAATCCGTCCGAGGGCCCGCAGAATCTTCTCGGGTGTGAACGGCCAGCTCCGGATCCAGACCCCGACCGCATCGTGAATGGCGGCCGCGATGACCGGGGCCGCGCCGTTGCACGAGATCTCGGAGATCGATTTCGCCCCCATCGGGCCGAACGGATCGTTGGTGTCGATGAGAACGGCCTTGAAATCCTCGGGCAGGTCGCCCATCTGAGGCACCTTGTAGTCGATGAAGTTCGGGTTGAGGCAGCGGCCCTTCTCGTCGAAGATCATCTCCTCGTAGAGGCTGTGGCCGATCGTCTTGAGAACGCCGCCGTAGATCTGGCCGAGCGCGAGCTCCGGGTTGATCGGCGTTCCGGCATCCTGCAGAGCGTAGTATTTCTTGAGATATACTTTTCCGGTGCGGGTGTCGACGGCGACCTCGCAGAAGTGGGCGCCGTAGGGGAACGAGCCCTTGTCGGTGATGAAGTGGGCCGTCGAGATCAGTTGACCGTGGCCCGTGCCGCTCTGTGTGCGGCGGGCGATCTGCTCGTACGTGACCTCGCCGGAAAGCCCCCTGACCACGCCGGGCCAGGCGAGCTCGAGGTTGTTCTCGGGCTCCTGGAGCATGTCCGCGGCTTCCCGGATCAGCTTTGCCTTCATGTTCAGCGCGGCGTTGAGGGCGGCGCCGCCCGAGAAATACGTGCCGGACGAAGCGTAGGCGCCCACGTCGAACGGCGTGGAGTCGGTGTCGGCGGCCAGCACGGCCACGTGTTCCATCGGCACCTTCAGGGTCTCGGCGGTCAGTTTGACCGCGACGGTTTCGAGCCCGGTTCCGAGGTCGGTGCCGCCCGACAGCACCATGAAGGTGCCGTCGCCGAACTGCATGATGGCCGCGTTCGCCGAGTCGAGGCCGGGCAGGCCGGAGCCCTGCTGGATGATCACGACGCCCTGGCCGATCTTCACGTCGGGGTCGTCGCTCGCATCTTTTTTGCCCCAGTTGATGAGCTTTTTGCCCTGTTCGAGGGCCGGCCCGAGGCCGCAGGTCTGGACGAGCTGGGGCGTGCCTTCGCGGCCTTCGCCGAGGCAGCGCAGGATCTCGAGCATGACCCCTTCGCGCACCCGGTTCTTCTCGAGGAAGGCGAGCTGGTCCATACCGAGTTTTTCGGCCATCTCGGCGGCGGCGAGCTGGAGGGCGAACGAGCCCTGCGGCGCGCCGTAGCCCTGGTAGGCGCCGGTCGGGGAAATGTTCGAGTAGTAGGTATGGACGTCGAACCGCACGTTGTCGCAGAGGAACAGCGGAAGGGCCTTGGAACAGGCGTTCATCGGCACGGTGAGACAGTGCGAGCCGTAGGGGCCGGTGTTGGCCTCGAGGTCCATGTGGATCGCCGTAAGGCGGCCGTCTTTCTTCGCGCCGAGTTTGACGCGCACCTTCATCGTGTGGCGGGTGCGCGAGTTGATGAACTCGTCCTCACGCGTGTAGCGGTACAGCACGTCGCGGCCGGTGATCCAGGTGGCCCAGGCGGCCACTTCCTCGAGCACCATGTCCTGTTTCGCGCCGAACCCGCCGCCCACGCGCTCCTTGACGACGCGGAGACGGTTCTCCTTCACGCCGAGAATGCGGGCAATGATGCGGCGCACGTGCGACGGCACCTGCGTCGAGGCGTGGATGACCAGACGGTCGCCATCCATGCGGCTGTAGGCGATGTGGGGCTCGACGGGGGTGCACTGCACCTGGGCCGTCTCGTAGGTCTGTTCGAACACGACCTCGGCCTCGGCGAATCCCTTCTCGATATCGCCGATCCCGCCGTGGACCGATGCGGCCAGGTTGCGGTGCGGATCGGCATGGATCGGGAACTGGTAGATGATCTTGCCTTCGCGCGGGTCGACGTTCTTGTTATAGCTATCGATATCTTTCGGCGCGCCGACCACATACTCGACATGGGCGTTGTGGACGATCGGGGCCCCGGGGCGCTTGGCCTCGTCGATGGTGAAGACGCCGGGCAGAACCTCGTATTCGACCTCGATCAGCTTCAGGGCTTCGGCAGCGATCTCGAGCGTCTCGGCGACGACGGCGGCGACGCGGTCACCGACGTGGCGAAGCTTCTGGTCGAACATCCGGCGGTCGTACGGCGAGGGCTCGGGGAAGCCCTGGCCGGCCGGGTTGTACCAGACGTCGGGGCAGTTCTTGTAGGTGAACACGGCGACGACGCCGGGAAGCGCCTCGGCGCGGGTGGTGTCGATACGCGTGATATAAGCGTGCGCATGCGGGCTGGGGAGAACCTTGAGATGGCAGTGGCCCGGCCGCACCCGGTCCTCGACGAAGGCCGCTTCGCCCCGGGCGAGCAGGTAGCCGTCGAGCTTGCCGTGGGCGGCGCCGACGTAGCGCATTCCCTCGCGGAATTTCGGCATCTCGAAGGGCGTGGCGGGATCGCGGCGGCGCGCGATGGCCAGTTCCACCGCCCCGTAGATCTGTTCGTAACCGGTGCAGCGGCAGAAGACGCCTGAGAGCGCATCCCGGATCTGTTCCCGGGTCGGGCGTTCGAACTTCTCGAGCAGTTCAGCGATGGCCATCAGCATGGCGCCGGTGCAGTAGCCGCACTGGACGATGCCGGAGTCGACGAATGCGGTCTGAAGGTGGTTCAGCTCGCGCGGCCGGGCCAGCCCCTCGACGGTGCGAAGGTGCTTTCCCTCGACCTGGCCGGCGACCAGGAGGCAGGTGTTCATCAGGCGGCCATCGATGAGGATCGAGCAGGCGCCGCAGGTGCCTTCCCCGTCACAGCCGTTGCGCACCGACAGAATGCCTTCGCGTCGCAGGGCATCGCGGAGATTTTCGCCGGGCTCGGCATTGAGCTTGCGGGGGGAGCCGTTGAGAGTGATCGAGATGGACATCAGCGGGCTCCTTTCCTGGAACCGGTCTGGGCTGCAGCAGCTTTCACGACGCGCGCACCGAGGACGGCGGCGATCTGGCGCTTGAAAGCGGCACTGCCGCGAAGATCGTCGATCGGGTGGACCGCACCGGCGATCAGGGATTCGAGGTGCTCTGGGGAAGGCAGGGGCTTGCCGTCGAGACTCTTCTCGACCTCGTGCAGCCGCACCACATGGGGGGCCACCCCGCCGATGGCCAGCATCGGCTGGCGGAGCATGTCGCCATCGAGGGTGAGCGAGGCCGCCGCCGTGACGATCGAGATGTCGGAGGCCGTCCGGCTGTGGCTCGCCAGGCCGAAGGTGCGGTTCGTGGTCGGAACGATGATGGCGATGATCAGCTCGGGGGCACCGGTGAGAAACGCCTCGACCGGCATCTCGCGGTCGGCCAGGACGACACGGGCTTCCGCGGCGAGCAGAGCCGGAATCAGGTCGGCGCAGGATTTGTTGGCGCCGAGTTGTCCGCCCACCGTCGCGACGTTGCGGATATTGCGGTTGGTCATCTGGTGCGCCGCCGTCTTCAAAAATTCGGGAACGGCGGGGTGCTCGATGAGCTGCTGGAACGTGACGCGCGCTCCGATGCGCAGCCCGTCGGCCGTCGTCTCGATCTTGTCGAGGCCGAGTCCGGCGAGGTCGATGAGGGCCGCGGGGCGGGGGGCGTGGAGGTTGTTCACCTCGGTGCCCCCGGCAAGAAAGACGGCGCCAGGCCCCAGTTTCGATTTGAGTTGCATGGCTTCGGATGCCGAAGCCGGTCGATGATATGCAGGAACCATGGCGCCTCCTCGATAGACAAACATGTGATTGAATCAGCTATTCAGCATACCATCGCCGGTATTGCCGGGCAAGGTGCAGCGAAGACCCATTTCTGCGTGGCGGGAGCAGCTTTTCCGGGCAATCCTCAAAAGGAGGGGGGATTTTCCCTGTGTGCGCCTCCTGGCGCCGTTCTCAGAGGATGGTATGCGATCAAGAGTGACAAAGCCTGTTTTCATTGGCTATAATTCTGCCCATAGTGGTCTGTGGGCTGTGAATACATAACAGGAGAGGGGAATGCTGAAACATCTCACGCAGTTTTACCGTCCGGCGACGATCGAGGAAGCCTGCGCCCTGCTGGCCGCCAAAGATCGGCGGAACGCTGTCCTCGCGGGTGGAACCCACATTGCGGCCGTCAACGACTCGACGATCGAAGGACTGGTCGATCTCGGCGGGTTGAATCTTTCCTACATCAGGCGCACCGAGGAAGGATATGCGATTGGCGCGATGACCCCCGTTCAGGACGTTTTCAAGTCATCGATGCTCGTCGGTCCGTCCGGCCAGCTTCTCCGGGCGGCCGCCGGCAGGATCGGTTCGACCCTGCTTCGGCATTCGATCACGGCCGGCGGCAACCTGATGGCCCTTTTCCCGTGGTCGGACCTGCCTCCCGCCCTGCTCGCGCTCGACGCGCAGGCGCTCTGCCGGCGCGGCGTTCCCAAGCGCACCGTGGCGGTGAAGAACCTGATCGAAACGGGCCCTCGGCATTACATGGAACCGGGCGAGATCCTGGTCGAGCTCCAGGTGCCGGAATACGGCCGCGGGACCGGCGTTGCCTTTCACAAGTTCTCGAAGACGACCAACGATTACGCGATGATCACCGTCGCCGTGCGTATCACGATGCAGGGCGAAACCGTGAAGGAAGCCCGCATTGCGCTGAACGCGGTGTGCAAAAAGGCCCAGCGGCGGCCCGATGCGGAAAAACAGCTCGAGAACATGGTTCCGACGGCCGAACGCATTGCCGCAGCCGCTGCAGCCGCCGCCCGCGATCTCGATATGACCACCGATTTCCGCGCCTCACGCGAGTATCGCGAAGAGGTGCTGCCGGTCTTCGTGCGTCGCTGCATCGACGAAGCGCTGCACCAGGCCCGCGCCTGACGGAAGGGGAGAAGCATATGAACGTCACGATGACGATCAACGGAAAGAAGCGCACGTTCGAGATCGATCCTCGCACGCTGCTGCTCGATCTGCTGCGCGCAAACGGATACAAGAGCGTCAAAAAAGGCTGCGGGGAAGGCTCGTGCGGTGCCTGCGCCGTGCTCATCGACGGTCGCCCGAAGAACTCCTGCCTGTTGTTTGCGGCACAATGCGAAGGCGCAACCATCACCACTGCCGAAGGGCTGGGGACCCCCGAACATCCGCACCCGCTGCAGACCGCGTTCGTGAAACACGGCGCGACCCAGTGCGGATACTGCAACCCCGGCTCGCTGATCGCCGCGAAGGCCCTGCTCGACCGGAACCCGCACCCGACCGAAGCCGAGGTGCGGGAAGCCCTCGACGGGAACCTCTGCCGCTGCACCGGCTACGTCAAGCGCATCGAAGCCGTGATGGACGTCGCTTCGGGAGGGAAAAAGGCATGAAGAAGGTCGTGAAATCTGCCGTGAAGCCCGTGAAGAACGCCAAGCCTGCAGAATCCGCCGTGAAACCGGCGGTCAAGACGGTGAAATCGGCGGTCAAGCCGCTCAAACCGGCAAAACCTGTCGTGAAGGCTGTGAAGCCGGCACGAAAACCGGGCAAGCCGGTTGCCACACCGAAAAAAGTCGGCGCCGTGAAACCCGTGAAATCTGCTGTGAAGCCGATCAAGGTTGTGCCGGCGAAATCCGTGAAACCGGCCAAGATGGAAAAATCCGTCGTCAAACCGGCCGAAACGAAAAAACCGGCGAAGACTGTCAGGTCGATCAAGCCCGTGAAGTCCGTCGCGAAACCCGCGAAGGTCGAAAAGGCCGGAAAGCCTGCCGCGAAACCCTCGAAGACCGGGAAGCCCTCGAAGTCCGTTGCCGATCCGAAGATCATCTCTCCGAAGATCATCTCCAGGAAGGCGTCTCCGATTCCCGAACCTGTCTTCGCGTTCGACCGGCCTGACGCGTTCAACGTCGTCAACCACAGTCGCGAGAAGATCGACGGCTATGGCCTCGTGTGCGGCACCAGAAAATATACCGGTGACTATGACATGCCGGACGCCCTCAGGATCAAGGTGCTGACAAGCCCGCACGCGCATGCCCGCATCAAAAACATCGACACGTCCGAGGCGCAAAAGGTCCCCGGCGTCGTTGCCGTCTATACGTGGAAAGACGTTCCACGCATCGCTCATACGACGGCAGGCCAGGGATATCCCGAGCCGTCGCCCTACGATACGTTCATCCTCGACAACAAGGTCCGGTTCGTCGGCGACCGTGTCGCGATCGTGGCGGCCGAGACTGTCGAGGCGGCGCTCGAGGCCTGCAAGCTGATCAAGGTCGAGTATGAGGTGCTTCCCGCGGTGTTCGATCCCGAGAAGGCGATGGAGAAAGACGCTCCCGTCATTCACGACGAGCCTGAGGCAAAGATGCCGATCCCGGCGTTCTACGACGCGAAACGCAATCACTGCGCTCATGTCGATGCCAGGTTCGGCGATATCCAGAAGGCGTTCAAAGATGCCGACGTCGTGCTCGAACGAAAATATTACACGCACTATGCACATCACTGCGCGATCGAGCCGCACGTCTGCCTCAGCCACCTCGACGAGAACGACCGCCTGACGATCTACGTTTCGACCCAGGTGCCGTTCCACTCCCGCCGCATCACGGCGCAGGCCCTCGGCATTCCGCTCAAAAAGGTCCGCGTGATCAAGCCCCGCATCGGCGGCGGTTTCGGCTCGAAACAGGAAGTGCTCCTCGAGGACGTCTGCGGCTTCGTCACCCTCAAGACCCGCCGGCCCGCGAAATGGGAACTGACCCGCGAGGAGGAGTTCGTCTCGGCCCGCACGCGCCACCCCATGGTCGTCACGATCAAGAGCGGCGTGAAGAAGAACGGCACGATCACTGGCATCTCGATGAAGATCCTGAGCAACACCGGCGCCTACGGCAGCCACGCGCTCACGGTCATGTCGAACTGCGGCTCGAAGGTTCTGCCGCTGTACAAGACGAACTGCGTCGAGTTCATCGGCGACACCGTCTACACCAACCTACCCGTCTGCGGCGCGTATCGCGGCTACGGGGCGACCCAGGCCGCGTTCGCGATGGAGTCCCAGATGGACGAGATGGCCGCCGCGATCGGGATGAATCCTCTCGAGTTCCGCAAGATGAACCATATCAAGGAAGGCGAGACCTCCCCCGTCTTCAAGGCGCTCGGCGAAGGCCGCGAAGGCGTCGATATGAAGATCGGCTCCTGTGGTCTGCCGAAGTGCATCGAGATCGGCGCGCGAGAGATCGGCTGGAAGGAAAAACAGGGCAGGCCCGGCTACGGCCCGAAACGGCGCGGCGTCGGCATGTGCATCCTGATGCAGGGAAGTTCGATTCCCGAGATCGATATGGGTGCCGCGTTCATCAAGATGAACGACGACGGTTCGTTCAACATGATGGTCGGTGCGACCGATCTTGGAACCGGCTCCGACACGATTCTCGCCCAGATCGCCGCCGAAACGCTCGGCTGCGACCATGACGATATCGTTGTCTATAGTTCCGACACCGACTTCACGCCGTTCGATACCGGTGCGTATGCAAGCTCGACCACCTATCTCTCGGGCGGCGCCGTCATCCGCGCGGCCGAGCAGGTGCGCGACCAGATCAAGGCCGTCGCTGCCGCGATGCTGAACGAGCCGGTCGAGAGCATCACGATCGAGGACAAGTTCGCCTGGGGCAAAAATCCGAAGGGCAAGCTCAGTTTCGGCCAGATCTGCCGGTTCGCGATGTACGAATACAACCAGTTCCAGATCGCGGCCATCGGCAGTCACGTGACCCACGCCTCGCCGCCCCCGTTCTCGGCGCATTTCGCCGAAGTCGAGGTCGACATCGAGACCGGCGAGGTGAAGGTGCTCAAATACGTCGCGGCGGTCGACTGCGGCACCGCGATCAACCCGCAGCTCGCCGACGGCCAGACCCAGGGCGGCACGCTCAACGGGATCAGCTTCGCCCTTACAGAAGAGTTCGTCTTCGACGGGAAGGGCCGCCTGCTCAACCCGACCTTCAAGAACTACAAGATCTTCAGCACGGCCGACCTGCCCGAGCTCAAGACCTTCCTGGTACCCACCTACGAACCCACCGGCCCGTACGGCGCCAAAAGCGTCAGCGAGATCTGCATCAACGGCCCGCTGCCGGCGATCGCCAACGCCATCAGGGACGCCGTCGGCATCCGCCTGACCCGGTCCCCCTTTACGCCCGAGAAGGTGCTCCGGGCGCTCAGGGAAAAAGCCGCGGGAACGCACGCGTGATGGCCTGCGGCAACCGCTCGATCGCTCAGAGCGGGAACCGGCGCCGCCCCCGCCTGGGGGTGGCGCTGGTTCTCGTCTGCGGCCTTTCCTCCGTCATCGCGCCCTTGCCCGCCGAGGCCTGGGGCAAAAAGAAAAAGGGAAAAACGTCCGCCGGCGCGCCCTCCGCGCAGAAAATCTCGGCCGTCGCGTCGAAAATGCTTCAGAAGGCCCGCGTCCTGCGCGAGAAAGGGAAGAACGAACAGGCGATCGAGACCTACAAACAGGCTCTGCAGATCGACCCAGCCCTCCCTGAAGCGTATCTCGAACTGGCCGATATCTATAGCGATATAAATATTCCGGAAAGCGCCTCGGCGATGCTGGAAGCGGGACTGCCCTTAGCCGAACAACTCGGATACGAACCGGCCGCGCTCGCCGCGGCCTGGTGCCGGGCCGCCGAACTGAACGTCCGGCTCGGCAATCTCGACCTGGCGTCCGGTGACCTCGTGAAAGCGACGACGCTGGATCCAGACGACCCGCTGCCGCATAAAATAGCCGGAGATATTCACGCTGTAAAACAGCGGTATGAAGACGCGTTCAAGGCATACCGCGAAGCCGTTCGTCTTGACCCGCAGTTCGGAGACGCCTGGGCCGCCATGGGAACGCTGGCGCTCGAGACGAAGCGGGCAAAAGAGGCGCAAGCCGCATACAACGGCCTCCTCGGGGCGGATACGGACCGCGCCCGACAGTTTGCCGAATCAATGCGGCAGGCCCGCCTGAAGCCCGTCGTGACCCAGAAACAATCGCCTGAACGGATCGCCGCTCCTGCGGACGATCCCTACGCCGTTCCGGGAACGCCTTCTGGATCAGACAAGCCGAAAGCCGCGGTTCCGCCGGCCCCGAAACCTGTGGTTACGACAGTTCGCGAAAATCCGTATGAGGGCATCGAGCCTCGCCCCGTCTCATCTACGCTGCCCTTGGCAACGAAAGCATCGGCCGCGGCAGCGTCCCGGCCACCGGCATCCGCTTCCGCCGGCGACACCGATGGTGCGACTCCTTCCCGGCAGGCGGCTTCCGCTCCTGCGCGGGTGCAGGCTGCGACATCTCCGGAAACGGCGCAGGCTGCCGCCGGCGCACCGGCGACCGAAGCCGCCCCGCTTTCTGACTCGCTCCTCCAGGCGATGGCGGACAGGCTGTTCGACGAGGATCCGGCGATGGCCGACAAGGCTTGCGAAGAGATGGCGCTGTATGCCGAACAGGCATTTCCCGTGGTCGTCGAGCGCCTGCCCGATCCCGATCCCGATCGGCGTATCCGTCTCATCCGGGCCCTGAGCCGGATGAAGAAGATCGCCGAAACCGTCTCACCGGTTCTCGAAGAACTGCTCCTCGATCCGGATCCCGGCGTGCAGGCCGCTGCCGAAACGGCCATGGACGATCTGAAAAAAGAGCGATAATACGATCGATCCCTGCAGAATGAAAGCCACCCATTCGCCCTGAGCCTGTCGAAGGGCGAAATGAGGAATCATCGGCAAGTGGCTGTTCGTGCTTCGACAAGCTCAGCACGAACGGAAACACGAAGTTGGTTTTTGATATGCAGGACTCAATAAAATAAGCCGGCCGAAGGCACGCGCCTCCGGCCGGCTTTCCCGTTTGGGGCGTGGCTACTGATTCATCGGCATCAGAACCGGGCTGTCAAGATCCATCGCCTCGGTATCGCAGACGGGCTGGAAGCCGCCTTCTTTGAAAACGCCCTGGTACAGTTCGGGGTTCTCGCCGTAGGCAACCTTGATGTCCATCTGGTCTTTGACCTCGTTCCAGCCCTCGAGGATCTCCTTCAGGCTGGAGATCTCCTGATTGTATTCCTGCAGCAGCTCCGCCGGCGGTTTGACGTGGTAGTCGATCCCCAGGAAGCCGTCGCGTGTGTCGGAGTTGGAACGGTTTGCGAGGGAGGAGAACTCCTTCGCCTCGTTCAGGTAGAGCTTGTTGAACTTGCGATGCTCCTCGTATGCCGGATAGATGCCGCTCAGCCAGTCGGCGCCGAGGAAGCCCGAAGAGCCTTTCACGTCGAGGAACGTGCCTTCCTTCAGGTATCTGCGAATGGCGTCGTTGGTGAAATCTTTATCGAAATCGACGTTCAGAAGCGAGTCTTTTTCGGACCACAGATCGTTCATCAGTTTTGCGGTGTCAAGGTTGTGCTTGATCGTCTGCATGATCAGAACGATCTCGGCGGCCTTCTGCGAGGTGCTGACCGGTACATACGCGAGAATTTCCTCGAGTTGCGCCTTGTAACGATCGATCATCGCCTTCGGGGTCTTGAGTTTCTTGTCGGATATCTGCCAGCCGAACGCATCGTGGCATTTCTTATACAGATCGTTGTTGACCACGTCGGGATCGTATTTGTAGGCTTCGAGCAGGCCCGAGAGAGCCCGGCGGATCTGCTGCGTGCTCTCCAGGCTCTTGACCAGGCCTTCGATGATTTTGTCGTTCTCCTTCATGACCTTTTTCATGCTTTCGCGGGCGATCTCCGCCTGCTTGGCGAAGAACATCATCTCCTTGGAGCCGATGATGAAGGCGTCGGCCTCGAGTGACTGTTTGAGAAGTTCTTCGCTGTAGGCGCCTGTATCGATGCCCAGGAGGTAGATATAGTTGAAGGGCGACTGCTCGATGCGCAGACCGACCGCATCGTAGATGCCCTCCTTGAGATTCTTCGCCATGAGATAATTCTTGTACTTCTTTACGAGCACGTAGTCGGGATTGAAGAAGACGCGTTTGATGTCGGCGTTCTTGATTTCCTTCTCGTAGCCGTGCGAATCGATCTTGTTGCCGACCCACGAAATATAGGTCATCGGATTGATGACGTGGCCGATGGTGCCGAAGAAGCCTCGCTTCTGCGCCTCGTCGCTTTCCTTTTCGTTGGGTTTCCACGACATGTAGTCCGCCTTCTTGTGCCAAAGCTCCATGAGGCGGGCCATGTCGAAGTCGGGCAGGGTGAAGCCGGTCTGGTTGTAATAGGTCATCAGGACGCCCTGCTTCTCGAGCTCGGTGTAGACGGCCTTTCCGGCTTCGTACTGCTTCTTGTCCTCATCGGTCGACGGCTGCTGCTCGGCGATATACTGGCCATAGTCGCGCTCGGCCAGGATCAGGGATGCGGACTTTTCTTCCTGCTTCAGGCTCGACCGGTTATTGTAGAACGATTCGTATTCCTTGTCGTTCTGCATCAGGAACCAGTGGGAAGCCCTGTAGGCTTCTTTCCATTTCTTGTTGTGCTCGCCGATGATATCGCCGACGGTTGTCAGAATCATCCAGGCGAGCGTGAGAACCGCGACGACCTGGCCGACGACGGGGATGCAGAACATGCAGACGAGGGCTGCCGCGCCGAAGGCGATATCGACGTAGTTTTTCACCATCGAATACGATCCGTAGCGCCCGCCCTGGCGATCTTCCGATTTGATGAGCTGCCAGGTCGAGAGGGCCAAGCCCAGCACGGCAAGGCCGATACCGCAGGTCCTCGCGGCGCCCTTCACGTTGGAAATCGTGCGGCCGGGGCCTGCGTTATGGCCCGTGGTTTTTTTCACCCAGCGAAGATAGGATTTGAAGCCTTCACCGGCGACCTTCGGGTTGTTCCAGCACGGGGGAGGCGCCATGAACTCGAGGAACGTGAATGCCTTGTTCTTGCCCATTGCCCGGTCGAGCTTGTTCGTCCAGGCGAGGAAACCGTTGAACATGTTGGCGCCGCGGATCGAGGGGTTGATTTTGCCGAAAAAGCTGACGGCCAGCGTGGCTTTCTTGGTGAGGCCCTTGATATTTCCCGCCAGGTCCTTCGCCGTGTTCGGCAGGCCGGAGATGGCCTTTATCGTCGAGTAGAAGCTGAAAACGTCCTGTTGGCCGGCATCCATCATCATATACACGCCTGAAATCGTGCTCAGCCAGTCGCTCCACGCCTTGGCCTCGCACTCCTCCTTGGTGGAACCGCGCAGTTCCAGCATGTACTGGAGGTATTCGTCGGGGCTCATGACGTCTTCGATGTTCGCGATGCCGTTCACCTGTTCGGAGTTCACCGTGGGCGACGGCAGTTCTTCGGCCTGGAGAATCGGCACGATCATCGGTTCGATCATCAGCCAGAACGCAAAAAGCAGGATCCATGGGCGTGCCCGGCGAGGAATTCTCAGCATGTCATATCTCCTTGAAACAACCGTATTTCATCGGTTCTTATTTGCTACGCACGATGGCGGCGAAAGTTTTGCCGCGCAACAAATTTGTACAGAGTGAAACAAGCCTGTTTTCTGATTATACCAATTGTGGTGTGGGGGACTCCCGTCGTTCTTCTCATTTCTGTCCGAGACGTTCGCGGGCGACCCTGGCTTCAAGCTGGTCCTTCCCGCCGTCTTTTTCGATCACCTGCTGATACAGGGCGCGTGCCTCCTCGGCCTTTCCGACGGCGAAGAGCGCATCGGCATACTCGAGTCCCCAGAGCATGAACGTGCGGTCGTCGGGGTTTGAGTTGATTTTGAAAAGTTCTTGATACATAGTGACTACTTTATCCGGATGCCCGCCGTTCTTGTAAGCGAGCAGAAGCCGGTTTTTCGCATCGGGAACGATCCGGGAATTCGGATACTTCGTGACGAGATGTTCGAGAACCTGGATGACGTCCTCGTATCGCGGTTGATCGTCGGCCATCAGATACAGGTTCGACAGACGCCAGCAGGATTCCACCGCATGATCCGTCGCCGGGCACTTCTCGATGACCTGCCTGTGCAGTTCCTCGAATCTGGCTGTTTCCCATTTGTCGAGACCGAGCATTTCTTCATACAGCTTTTCCGCCAGTTTTTTTTGTTCTTCGGGGGAAAGGGGCGTTCCTTCCTTTCCCATGACCGGCCTTTCGAGAGCCGGAACAGGGGCCGTTTCGATCTGCGGGGTGGCCGGAGCGGGGGGCGTTTCGATCTGCGCGGTGGCCGGAGCGGGCGTTTTCGCCGGAGACGCCGTGCCGCGGTGTTCGAGTTTGTCGAGTTCCCGCCGGGCGAACGAGTTGCCGGCGTCGATCTCGAGAACGGTCTTCCAGATCCTGCGGGCGTCGTCCCCTCGCCCCTGCCGGAGAGCGATCAGCGCTTCCAGGTTCAGCAGGGCGGTGCTGCGCGGAAAGGCTTGCGTGGCTTCCTTCAGCAGTTTTTCGGCTTCGGCGTATCGCTGGAGTTTTCCCAGAAGCGAACCGGTGTCACGATACAGTTCCTCTGACGGAGCGGCTTTGAGAAGCACGAGATATTTCTCGAGAGCGTCTTCGAATTTGCCGGCCCGCTCGAGAGCCCGGCACTCCTTGAGTGCGTCGGTCGGATCGGCCGCGGTGACGGGGAACCCGCCGGCGAAGCACAGGACAAAGGCCAGCAACAGGCATGTGAAAGCGCGCATCAGGCTACCTCCCGAAGGAAAATGATGGTTCGAGACACTTGGAATGGAACTGGCAGACGATCGAGAGCTGCGAGCCGGCTCCTTCGCCGACCGCGTCGGATCTGAGCTGCATCGCGACGTTGAGATACTGGAAATCGCCGCTGGAGGGAAGCGGCTGGAACAGGAACGACTCGACCTGTCTGGCTCCGTGAAAATCCGATTTTTTCCCGCCCTCCGACCGCGTCAGCGTTTTCGACGAGGCATCGAATTCGTAGGAAATCACCTTTTCGGCGCTGCCGTCGAGCGCGACGAACGAAAATGCCGTATCGGTCACCGACGTCAGGGTTTTGAGCGATCGCACGTCGGTGCGGAGGCGCTCGACGATCGTATCCATGAGCACCTGCGTGTTGAGCATGTCGGTTCCCTTCTTGAACGAGCGCGTGGTGCGGCTCATGATGAGGGTGCCGGCGAGAAGGACGAGGCTGGCGAGCGTCGCCACGATCAGGGTTTCGATGACGGACATGCCGTGCCGTTGCAGGTGCGTCCGCATCACTCCTCCTCCCGGTATTTGATGGCCTTCAGATCGATCGATTGGCGGGACGATTCGCTTCCGTCGTCGATGCGCCAGCTGACCTCGACGGTGAGAAGGAACATCCGGTCGGCTTCCTCGCCGCTCGCGTTTTTTACGGTGACGCGGGTTTTGAAGAACCTGAACGACTTTCGCAGGTCCTTCTCGATCTCGGATTTCTTCGCCGCGAGGGAGGCGTGATCGAGAATCGAGACCAGGAGCGAATCCGAAAGGGCGTCGGACCAGCCTTTCGACGCGAGGGCTTTCGCGTTGGCCAGGGACTCGTCGTACGGCTTCGCGAGCAGCCGGTCCATCAGGCTGGCTGCGAGCTGGCCGGCCATCATGTGCTTGCCGACGGAGTGGGTTCCGCGGGTGGTGGTGAAGCCGAAGCTGAGCAGGGGGACCATGGCCAGTGAAAAAATGACGAGGCCGACGAGGATCTCGATCATGCTCATGCCGCCGGAAATCCGGCCCCGGAAGGTCGTGTCGCTCACTCCTTCACCTCGTCGGCGGAAAGTCTATAGCCCTCCATATATGATTTGACGCCGACCGCGACGGCAGGCGTGGGATCGGCCATCGCTGGGACGTAAAAAAAGATCGGATCCTCTCCGGCTCTGCCGAATTCCCGCACCCGCTGGCTGAGATTGGGCGTGTTGACGGCGATGCCGCCGCAGAAAACGGGCCGCTTCACGGCTTCCCAGGTGACCTGGTCGCACGGGACGCCAACCTTCTCGTTCATCGAGATCAGGTGAACGCCGACCTGTTTGTCGCCCGCGAGCCTGATGGGGCGGCCCGACAGGCTCACGAACGTCAGGAGTTCCTCCTGCTTCAGCTTGCCGATCTTCTCGATCAGGGCGGTCATCATGGCGTTGTTGTCCTGGTCGAACCTGATGCCCCTGGTGACATTGCCGAGCGTGATGTCCTGCTCGACGAGGACCACGCCTCCGCGAATGTCGGTCGTCGTGATGTCTTTCAGGGTGAGACTGCCTTTCACGTAGACGACGCCGTCGACGTGAAACTTCGTCACCCCGTCACCCACGGCCTTCGTGAACGCCGCCTGGTTCGCGAAGGTCCGCATGATACGCGACTGGACCGTCGAAAGAGAGGGATCACCAGGACGTTTCTTCGGGTCGATCGCGAACCAGGCCGGCCCGAACGCGTCGAAACGACCTTTCAGGCGCAGGCCGTCGGCGGGGGCGAATTCGTTGTATCCGAACGGGCGGCGGGTTTTCTTGCTCTCGGGGTTGACGCACAGGTAGGTGTCAAGGGCCGGGCCGCCGGCGTCGAGCCCGCCCGAGACGACGCGCGACATGAAGTCGCCGTACTGCTGTCCGGGTTCCGCAGGGGTGAACTGGACCTGGCTGACGTTGTTGAACGTCGCGAAGGGGGGCGGCTGATAATTCCAGTTTGCGTTGTACGGAAGCGACTGGCCGCCTCCCTGCGCCGACGGATACTCGAAAAACGTGATCATCAGAAACCGTCCGAAGACCCGCCCGAACACCTCGCGAGCCGGGCCGTAATAAACCCCGTCGGCGGTTTCCGACTCGCCGTTCTTTCCGAACAGTTTCAGCGACGACGCAAGGGCGAGCGCCTGCGGATTGTCATTGATCAGGGCCTGGAAAGCGGGATCGGGGCCCATGACGTCGCGCAGCGTGCGGAACGAATTGGAGAAGATTCCGTCCTCGGCGTCGTCGGCGATTTCGTGGCAGAACCCGAGAATGCCGATCTTGGCCATGTGGTTCCGGAGCTTGAGCGGAACGTCGATGCCGCGCAGGCTGATGGGCTTTCCCGAGTTATCGAGGAAGATGGGCTGAAGTTGGAACTTGTCGCCTTTCCTGTTCACTTTTATCCATTCCGGGAACACCTGCCACAGGTCGCTCATATAGCCCTGAAAATTTTTCTCTCCGGCGAGGTTGAGATAGATCGGCTTGTCGTCGGCTCCCAGAAAGACGCGGCCGCATTTGTCCTTGTTTCCCTCGACGTTCGGCGTGGGCCACAGCACCCACGGCTGGCCCTTGTACGCGGAATAGTTGGCCGGAACATCCTTCGGATGCTCGCTCCCCTTCGTGAACGTCAGGTTGATGCGGTCCTGGCTGCCGAACGGACGCGGCTGCTCGAGATGGAGGCGGTCGCAGAACAGGACGAACTCGCGCAACACGGGGGTCATGCGCATGGCGACGAGAAACGGCGACCGTACCGCCATGGTATATGGGCGTTTATTGAATTTGATCGAGCAGGAGATCGACAAATACCCGCGTTTTTCGAGTCCGCGCAACTTTTCCGGGAGTTGGACGATTTCGGGGTAGGGAAGGGCCTTCTGGCCGCGGACGTTGATTTTGGGCGCCCCGACGTGCTCGATGCCGAGTTCCTTCTTCAGACCTGCCAGGAGCGAGTTGGGCTGAAACGCGTCCGACGGGATCGTGAACTCGCCGGTTCCGGCCTGTCTAAAAAGGTTGTAAATATCGGATGTTGGGTCGTTGGCCTGTCGCCCGATCTGCCGTATGACGTCTCCGGTATATGACTCGAGATAGTATCGCGCGATCTGGGTGTGGTCGCCGATCGTGAGCAGTTGCGTGTGGCTCGACAGACGCCGGGAAAGCGAGAAGGCGAAAACGACGATCACGCTGATCAACCCCAGAAGAATGACCGTGACCGTACCGCGATGCGTTCCGAGCCTGAAAGCCATGGCGAAAGTATACCCCCTTGGCCCCGTTCTCGTCCACGAATCTCGACGGGACGGGCGTATTCGGCTTCCGAGACCGGACGAAACCTTCTCACTTGCCAGTGCGTATCGCCTGCTCTAGAATACGCGCATGAATTCAGCGCCCGTGCCTCCAGCCAACGGCTTTGCGCCTCCGTGCGGCGACTGTCCGACCCGACAGGCGAAACTGCATCCGGAGCGGCGCAAACATCCGAAAATTCGGGCGATCGTCGATCATCCGGTATTTGTGGCGATCATTGTCGGCCTGATCCTCCTGTCCGTCGTCCTCATCCTTGTCGAGACGTTCGGAGGGCTCACGCCGGAAGCCAACTTCGACATCGAGATCGTCAATGACGTCATCACGATGATTTTCGTCGTCGAACTTCTGATGAGATGGCTTGTCAGCCAGACCACCGGGCATTTTTTCAGGCGCCACTGGATCGATGTGCTTGCCGTGCTTCCCCTCCTGCGCGTGTTCCGCCTCGGGCGCGTGTTTCAACTCGTCCGTATCGTGAGGGTTTTTTCCCTCGCCACGGTTCTGCAGCGGCGGCTCGCCGTTTTCGGGGCGATTCTGGAGGGGCGGACGCTGGAATACGCGGTCATTCTCTCGTTCATGTTTTTTGCGGTCATTTTCGGAGGCGTCGGTTTTTCGCAGTATGAGGTGGGGCTCGACGCCGAACTGAAGACGCCGGGCGATGCGTTATGGAAGTCCCTGTTCACGCTTTTGTCCGGGGAATACGCGAGTTACCCCGCTTCGCTCGGCGGCAAGATCGTATTCGCGATCATGCTGCTGTTCGGCATGGGAACCTTCGCGATGCTTACCGGTACCTTTTCGGCCCTGATGATCCAGAAGCTCAAGGAGAATGCGATGCAGCGGACCGCCAATCCCGAAGACCTGAACGGACATATCATCATCTGCGGATTCAGCGCGAAGATTGCGATTCTGGTCGCGGAGTTTTCGTCCGAGCCGAAACTCGCCGAAACGGATATCCTGATTGTGTCCCAACTTGCCGACATCAACGAGCTTCGAAGCAAACGCGTGCGTACGGATCGTCTCACGATCATGAAAGAGGATTTCACCCAGATGGACACTCTGCTTCGCGCCGGCATCAAGCGCGCCAGAACGGCGATTATCCTCTCCGAACACGGGGAAAACCGGTCGACGCAGGACATCGATGCCCGCACGATCCTCTGCGGTCTCACGATCGAACGTCTGAATCCCGGCATTCACACGTCCGCTGAATTATATAATGCAGAGTATGCAGATCATCTCACCACTGCCGGCGTCGAGGACGTCGTCATCCAGGGCGACGTCTCTGGCCGTCTCCTCGCGCGAGTGGCGATGCAGCAGGGACTTCTCGGTTTCTTCAGGGATCTGCTGACGAACCAGAGCGGAAACGGGCTCACGTTCATGCCGGTTCCTGAAAAACTCGTCGGCGCCGATGTCGAGGAGGCCTTGGGAACCCTCAGAAAAGACCGGGATGCCATTCTTGTTGCCGTCAAGCCCGAAGATGAACCGTTGATCGTAAATCCGCGGGGGCGGAAACTCGAGAAAGACGATCAGTTGCTCCTGATCCTTCCAATCGCATGATCGGGCGGCCTGCGTTCCTGTGACTGAACGGATTCCATCCGGCGAGGTTGCGCCTCTCTCCGCAAAAACCGGCAACGCTGTCGGCGGCGGCATCATGCGCTCGGCGGCGGTCATGGGCGTGGCGACGTTCTTCAGTCGTATCGCCGGCCTGGTGCGGGAGCAGAGTTTCGCGTATTTCTTCGGTGCCGGCGCCTGGACCGACGCGTTCAACGTCGCGTTCCGGATCCCCAACCTGCTTCGTGACCTGTTCGCCGAAGGCGCGATGAGCGCGGCGTTCGTGCCGACGTTCAACGCTGTCCTCGAGAAGGAGGGGCGGGAACGGGCGTTCCGGCTGACGAGCATCACCCTGACGATGCTCGTTCTCGTCGTGGGAGCGATCACGGCCCTGGGAATCGCCGTCTCGCCCATGCTGGTGAAGATCATGGCGCCCGAGTTCGCGTCGGATTCGGCGAAGTTCGCGGTGACGGTGAACATGACGCGGATCATGTTTCCCTTCCTGCTGGTCATCTCGCTGGCCGCTTTGGTGATGGGCGTTCTCAACTCGCTCGGGGAGTTTTTCGTTCCGGCCGTCGCTCCGGTGTTCCTGAATCTCGCGATGATCGTGGCCGGGTTCACTCTCTGCCCGTTTTTTGAAACCCTCGGCCGACGTCCCATCGAGGGCATGGCCGTCGGTGCGATGATCGGCGGTTTCCTGCAGCTGGCTGCGCAGTGGCCGGCGTTGCGTCGGACCGGGTTTCGCTTCGAGTGGGTGTATCAGCCGGGAGATACCGGGATGAAACGGATCGTCGCGCTGATGCTGCCCGGCACCATCGGCCTCGCGGCGACGCAGGTGAACGTGGCGATCAGCACGATACTCGCGACATCGCAAGGCGACGGGGCCGTATCCTGGCTCAACTATGCGTTCCGGCTGATGCAACTTCCGCTTGGCATATTCGGGGTTGCGATCGCGCAGGCGACCCTGCCGATCATCTCCCGTCAGGCGGCCGCAAACGACCGCGAGGCGATGGCCGGCACGCTCGCGGGTTCGATCAAACTGACGAGTTTCATCAATATCGTGGCGGCCATGGGACTGGCGGCGCTTTCCGTGCCCGTCATCCGACTTCTGTTCGAGCACGGGCGTTTTACCTGCGCCGATACGGCAGCAACGGCGACCGCCCTCCAGGCGTATGCGGCCGGCCTGGTGTTTTTCTCTCTCATCAAGGTTCTCGGCCCCGCCTTTTACGCGCTCGGAGACACCTCCGTGCCCGTGAAGGCGAGCTTCGCCTCCGTCGCCGCCTGCATCGGCGCCAACCTGGCTCTGATCGGGCCGTGCGGCTACTGGGGCCTCGCGCTGGGCACCTCCGTCGGTTCGGGTGTCAACGCGCTGATCCTCTATACCGTGCTGAGCGGTCGGATGGGCGGTTTCGGGCGATACGGCGTGGCCGGATCGCTCGCGCGCACGCTTCTGGCCGGCGCGGCGATGGCCGGGGCGATGTGGTGGGTGGAAACCCCGGTGTTCGAGGCGCTTCGGGCGGGAGTCGGCGGGTTGCCGCGAATCCCGGCCGTTCCGGCGGGCCTTCTGTCGCTCGCGGCGGCGGGATTTGCGGGCGGCATCGTCCTCGTTGCAACGGCCAAACTCCTCCGCCACCACGAGGCGGACGAAGGATTCGCCATGATCCTGCGACGTCTCAGGCGCCGACAGTCAATGTCCTGAAGCCCTGTTCCGGACAACGGAAATCCGCAGATGACGCTGACGGCACACATAGTATTATGTAAGAAATAAAATAATCTGCGCCATCTGCGGATCGTTCTTGCCCGGGCTTTTATGTCTCTTGGATGCGTGGTTGTCAGAAAACGATGCGGTTCCCCCGTCTGCCGGCTTGATTTCGCGGGCGGGGCGGGGTAGGATGTGACATCGCAAAAGGAAAGGCATTCATGGAACCCCAGATCGACGCCCTGAAAAACATGTTCGGCGACCTGTTCGCGAAGCTGATGGCCTTCACCCTCGAAGACGAATTCCAGGAGGCGCTCGGCGAAGCGCTCGAAGTGTTCTACAACATGGCCGAGGGCGAGGAATACGAGTTCAACCCGACCGAAGAGTTCCTCTTCATGTCGTGGTTCCTGCTCGACGACGCCGACGCGGCCGGAAACGTGCTCATCGACGAGTTCCTCAGCCGGTATTCCGACGATCTGAGCCTCCAGGAAACCCAGATCTGCAAAGCCCTGAAAGAGACGCACCTCACGCTCCTCCAGGTGAAGGACATCACGCCGGGCCGCTCGATCAGCCTGCGCGACGTCTTCCTGGGCGAGGATTTCGAAGTGTTCGAGTCCGCCGGGTCGGCGGAGGGCATCACCAAGGACAGCATCCTCTACACCCGCGTTCTCCGCCTCGGCGAGATGCGGTTTCTCGTCGGCGCCGGCGTGTTCCTCGACCCCGTCGTGATGGAGCCGCTCACCCAGTTCGTCACCGACCAGTATCGCGAAGAGTGTGAAGATGGCCAGAAAGTCAGCTTCAAGCAGTTCCTGAAGGAAAACGGCGAGCTGATCAACTGGTGGATCCGCGCCCTCGAGCAGGGCGAACTCGTCGAAAATCCCGAGGGCGGCGAGCCCGAAGGTGAAGACGACGACGGTGACGGCGGCAAGACGCCGACCGACGACAAAACACCCCCCGACAAACCTTCCGAGGCCTGATACCGGAACCTCGTTTCCATCCCTGTAAATGACAACCGGCGCAGATTCAATCTGCGCCGGTTGTCGTCATGGAGAACGGGGGAGGACTCATTCGCCGTAGCGGCCCATCTGGGCGCCGTTTTCGCCGGAAGTGAGACAGGGGGAATCCGATGCGTAGCCTCCGGCGGTGGTCTGCAGGTGGTAGTCGAAGGGCATGCCGCCGACGAACAGCGGATCGAGCTCGATGTTGCCGGTTCCGGTCGCGACGGTCAGGCCGTTCGTCGGAAATGCATAGTTATGAATATCGTTGAACGAAATCGACGGGGTGGCGGTCGTCTGGGTCTGGTTGATGCCGTAGAGCGCGCGGCCGTTTCCGGTGTAGGCGAAGATGTTGTTCTTGATCGTCGGCTCGCCGAAGGGAATCTCGAGGCCGACCAGGCAGTCGACCGTGTTGAACTCGAACACGTCCGCGCCGAGCGTGCTGGCGGCGACTTGGTCGTCGATGAAGAGATTGTTGCGGATGTTCGAGTTGGCCGAGACGAGGCCGATGTTGCAGTCGCGAATGATATTGTATTTGATATTCAATGCCGTCGAGAGGCCCAGGTCGAGGCCGACGACGCAGAGACCGAACTCGGCGTTCTCGATCGCGGGGGTCGAGCCCTCGCTCCGGATGCCGGTGTCGGCGAACATCACGGTCGCGAACTTCATCTGGTTGTTCGGGTCGTTCGTCGAGAGGAACATCAAGCCGCCCCAGTTCCCCTTCGAGGGGAACGTCTCGGCCGACGTGAAGACGATCTTCGCGTCGGGGGTGCCCACGGCATACAACGCACCCTGGACGATCAGCTCGGTCATGGTCGCACCGTTCGAGTCGGGCAGCGAGTCGCGCTGGGTGAACTTCACCTCGACGCCGGGCTCGACCGTCAGCTGGGCCCCGCCGCGGACGCGGATATCGCCGGTGATGACGTAGGGGCTTTCGGCGCGCAGCCAGGTGCGGTTTTCCGAGAGCGTGCCGGTGGTAACCATCGAAAGGGTTTGGGTGGGCGCGCTCTCGTTACGTGCCGTATCGACGGCCTTCAGGTAGTAATAGTATTTGACGCCGATCTTGAGACCGTCGTCGCGATAACTGGCCGTTGTAATCGGGTTGGCGTTGACCCTGGCGAACGGGCCGGCGCTGCTCTCCGCGCGATACAGGTTGTATCCCGCGAGATCGGTTTCGGTGTTTGCCGTCCACGAGAGGGCGAGGCGCTCCATCTCGACCGACGGGGAGACCGTGAAGCCGACCGGCGTGGCCGGGGCGTCGCCCGACGGGGTCATGAACTGGTATTCCGAAGAAATGCCTTCGTTGAGCGCGAAGTCGCGCGACCTGACGCGGAAGTGATACGTCACGCCGGGAAGCAGCCCCGAGAGCTGGATCGAGTGATCGAGAACCATGGCCGAGTCCGAGGCCTGGAAGGTATACGTGCCGACCCCGATCGGGCCGGTGGCGTAATCGACGAGTGAGTCGGACGACTCGTTCGTGACCCAGGTGATGACGGCGACGTTCTCGGTCAGGCTTCCGACCGCGACGTCGGTGATGACCGGCGGGATGCCATCGATCACGGCGAACGTCAGGTCAGCGTTTTCGAGCGTCTCGCCCCGGATGATGTTCACGTTGATCACGACGGAGCGCCCCTGGTAGGTCGCCACGATGCGCTTTTCGCCAGGCTCCACGCCGGTGATCGTGTATCTGCCGAGTTCGTCGGTCGAGACCTTGTGGTTGCCGCCGTAGATTTCGACCGTGGCTCCCTTGAGAACGTGGCCGTTCGAATCGAACACCTTGCCGGTGACGTTGCCCATCATCGGGCTCGACGACTGGAGGCAGCCGGTGATCGAACCGACCGCCAGAAGCATCAGGACGAGGATGAAGATCCGCTTCCCGTTCGCGACGGAACCGGGCCCGCGGCCGGTGTCGGCCGGGCGGGACACGGTTGTGGATCGGACGTGGCTCATCGATGCTTCCTTTTTCCGGGGCGTTCTTTCTCTTATCGGAGCAGGAAGTCGACCATTTTACCCAGTTGATCGATCGTCGTGTTTTCGTATGCGGGATTGAGTTCCTTGGCGTATTCCATCTGGGTGATGGCGTTGTCGGTCTGGCCGAGGGCGGCGAACGCGTAGGCGAGAAGCGCATGCACCTCGGCATCGCTCACGCCTGTGGCGCGGCGCGGCACGTAATGGAAGTGCGGGTTTTCCCCGCCGAGTTGCTTGTACAGAAGGTTGACGGCCATTTCCAGGTCGGCTTTCGAACCTTTCTGAATGTATGCGGCGCCCAGGCCGACCTTGGCATCGGCCGAGCGTGCGATCGCTTTCTCGAACCAGGGCATGCCGTCGGAAAGGCTGCCGAGATTCGCGCGAGCCCAGCCCAGGCCGTTGTTGGCCTCGGCCCGCTCGTCGTCGGTCGGGTTGTCGGCCAGCACCTGGTTGAACGCCGAAATGGCGCTCTCATACTGGCCGCTCGAGATCAGCGTCCAGCCCTTGTCGTTGAACGTGTCGGACCGGACGATCGGAGTGCCGGCCGTGTCGGAATACGTATTGCTGCCCTCGCCGCCCACGCCGCCGCTGCAGCCGGTCAGGCCCAGCAGGGTCGGAACAGACAACGCGAGTGCGAGAAGAATGCGCTTGTCCATGGTTGCTCTCCTTCGCCGTCAGCGGAGCACCGCGAGTTTGCCGCGGGACTTGATGGTCTTGCCGTTTCGTGTGGCTTCGAGTTTGTAGAAGTAGACGCCGTTTCCGACGCGGTTGCCCTGGCGGTTGGTCAGATCCCACCGGATCTTGCCGGAGGCCTGGTTGCCGTTCGCGTCGGTGAGATCGAACGTGTCGACCTTGTCGCCGGAAGCGTCGTAGATCGAGAGAGACAGCTCGTCGGGCCGCTGCTCGAGGTTATACGTGAACCAGACCGAGTTGCCGCGGGCCGGGTTCGGATACGAGATCAGTTCGCTGATCCCGAACGGGCCGGGTGCGGTCACTGTGATGGCTTGCCGGATCTCGTTGCCGGCGCGGTCGGACGCAAGCACTTCGATCTGGTGCTCGCCCTTCGGGAGCGCGCGCTTGAGCTGATGGGCGAACGAACCGTCGGCGCCGAGCTCCGCGCCGGTCTGCTCGATCCCGTCAATCAGCAGCTTGAAGCTGGCCGGATCGATACCTGCGCCGTCGTCCCGAAGAGTGCCCTCGAGGAGAGGCTGCGGATCTTCGAGTTTCTCGCGGTCGGACGGGCTGATGTTGCTGAGCGAGGGGGCCTTGAGATCAGCCATCAGGGCGAGTTTTCCGAGCCCGCCGAGCTGGGCGGTGACGCGATCGTTCTTGAGGACGCCGCCCACGAAGATCCACTTGCCGTTCACCTGGCGATACAGATGGACCTTTTCGGCCGGCACCTTCAGGTTCAGGTTCTTCACCGACGCGGTATACCAGATCCTGCGCGACAGGCGCAGCGACGAAGGCCCGACTTCCTCGAGCGGCATCACCTCGACCAGGTCGGAGGAGTTGCCGGTGGAAACGGTGTTCTTCAGCAGCGAGGGCAGGATCTTCGCGAGCGGGGACTTCGCGCCGCCGTTGTCGAGGTCGGACCTGGACAGCATGTAGAGACCCGCCGCCTTGGAAACGGTGCCCGTGGCGATGTCGAGCGTCGCGAGGCCGTCCGGCGTCTTCAGGCTGAGGCGGGATTCCGCGGTCAGGGCGGCCACGGTGAACTGGACCGAGCCCTTGCCGACCATGCCGAAGAGGTCGGTCCCGGTGATGTCGATGTAGGCCTTGCCGGGTTGGTCCGGATCGATGCGGTAGGAGCCCGCGTAGTATTTTTCCTTGAGGAAGTTCATCGTGACCGGGACCGCCGCACCGCCCTGCGAGACGGAGCAGGTGGGGGCGCTCTGGAGCGCTTCCGAGGCCCGGGTGACGATCATGATCTCGTATTCATGGGCGGGATTCGAGAAAATCTTGATCTCGAACGCGGGACTCGTGTTGATGACGACCATGTTCGTCGAATCGGCGGCCATCTCGTTCCCGGCGAGGTCCTTGGCGCCGGAGATCGCGATGACGGCGTTTCCGTCGTACGTTGCGCTGCTGTCCTTCGGGATGACGGTCGTGCCGGTCCAGGTGTTCTCGACGAAACTGACCTGTTCGACGAGCATCTGCTGTCCGCCGGCCGAGGTGAGGAAGACGGAGGGCGTGATCGTCGTGTCCATCTTCTCGTTGAACCGGAGCGTGAAGGTCACCATGCCGGTCGTGATCTTGTTGCCCGACGAGGGGGTCGGCTGGACTTCGAGGACCTTGGGCTTGACCGTGTCGACGGAGAAACGCCAGGTCGTGGAATAGTTGCTGATATTCCATCCGTCGGCGCAGGTCTCGATCGCGGCGACGCGCCAGAAGTAGGTGCCTTCCTTCGGAGCGGTGAAGGTGGCCTCCTGCATCTGGGTCACCTGGCCGAGCAGGCCCGTATAGGATCCGGCCGTATTGATATGGTTCAGAATATTATTGAAGGCGGAATCGTCGGCGACCTGGATGAGATACCGGTCGGCGTCGGTCACCTTGCTCCACTTGAACCGGAAGCTGCGCTCGCGGGACGCGCTGTCGTTCAGCGGCAGCACGAGGATGGGAGCGGCCGGCGGCGTGCGGTCGACGACGATCTCGACGGTCGTGGGAGCCGGCGAGTCGCTGGACGCGCTCACGTCGGACATGTTGCCTGCCCGGTCGTAGCAGCGGCCGTTGATCGTATGCTTCCCGTCGGCCCATGTGGAGATGTCGAGAACGATCGTTCCGGTGGACTGGTTGGCCGGAAGCGCGGGCATCTGGCTCAGGGCGACCCAGCTCCCGGCGGCATTCGTGATTTCCGACTGCGTGATCTGGAGGTCCGCTCCGGTTCCGCGGTCGGCCACGCCGGCTTCGACCGTCAGCGAGGTCTTGCAGTATTTCTGGCTCGGGGACGGCTTCGTGAACTTGAAGGTGGGCCGCAGGAAGTCAAACTGGTAGGTGTAATCGATGGTGCGGGTGTTGGGCGAGGAGTTCGTGACGTTGTCGAGCAGGATGGCGCGCATCGAGAGCGTCGCCACACCCTCGGGGACCGTCGAGGCAGTCGGAGCGGGGTGGCGTTTGACCGTGAGCGAGTTGGGGCCGCTCGCCGTGCCTTGGTTCACGACGGTGCCGAGGGTCGCGGTGAACGACGACATGGCTGTGTTGCAGCCGCTGCCGGGGCCGTTCTGCCAGGTCGAATCCTGCGCCGTCTGCGCGCCGGCATACTTCACGAGATCGGCCGGGGCGTCGGACATGGTGAGGATGATCGCATCGCTGGCAAGTCCGATCCAGGTTCCCGAAGCGGGCGACAAGTTCGAGATCACCGGAGGCTGGGAATCGAAATAGAAGTAGGATTTCTGGGCCGTTCCGGTGTTTCCGCTGATATCGCGGGGGGTGACGGTGACGTCATACCGGCCGTCTCCGGACTGATCCCGCGGCGCCGAAGCGGTCGCGCCGTAGAGATCCCAGACCACGGCGGTCGTCGATGCGCCGATGAGCTGATTGCCTACCGTTATGCCGTTATAGGCGACATTGATGAGAGAGCGCGCGTAGTCGGCCTCGTCATCTTGGATGGTGGCCCATACCTGGTCGACGTGAAGCGAAGGATACGTCGTATTCGCATACATGCCGGTTCCGGGCATGACCGTCACTCCCGTGGGAGCGCTCGTGTCGAGGTTGAACGACCTGGTGGCGACCGCCACCGATGTGTTGCCGGCATTGTCGACCGGTTGCACCGAGATGGTGTAGGTGCCGTTCTCGGTCAGCTTCGGGAAGGTGAAGATCACCGTGTTGCTGCCGTTGTTCGTGAAGTTGCCGGTGATGTTCCTGTTGGTCGCGTTGTGGAGGAGGGTGAACATCGTGGGCGGCACGTTCAGGTTCAGGCCGGCGGTTCCGCCGTCCTGGAAGACCGCGGTGATCTTGGTGACGTCGCTCGCGATCTTCGGGGTGGCGGCCGCCGGAAGGTCGGTGGTCTCGTCGTCGAGGCTGATTCTGACGATGGTCGGATTCGCCCGGCTGACGATGACCGTGCGATAGTTCGACATGGCTTCGACGTTCGGATTCGGCTTGGCCTGGTCGGCGGCATACGCCCACAGCTTGTACTTGCCGTTGGGCAGGTTCGACACGTCCCAGTTGTGCGTCCAGGAGACGTTCGGGCCGTTGAAGATCGGCACGCGCAGCCCGCTGGTCGGCGGAGCGCCCGTGAACGTGGCGGTTGCGATCTCGACGTAGCCGACGAGCGAACCGTTGTCGTTGGACGTTCCCTTGAGGGTGATGCTGGTCGTGGAGCTGGACACGTAGATCGTATCCATCGAATCCATGCTGGTGGTCGGAGCGGTGGTGTCGATCCGGAACGCGGCCGCCTGGTTGTAGACGTCCTGCAGGTTCCCTGCGGCGTCCTTGGCGCCGAAAATCCGCAAGGCGGCCTGGCCGTCCCAGGTGGCTCCCTGGCCGGACGGAATCGAGAACTGGCCGACGAACGTGTTCGACGCGATCCAGGAGCCGGAGGTGGTGACGACTTCGGAACCGGTCGTCGGCTTGACGCCGATGCTCGGCGTGACGGTGCGGTCCATGTCTTCGTTGTAGGTTATCTGAACCGAGTAATCACCGGGAGCCAGATACGTCGTTGCGGGGAAGGGCACCGAGGTGCTCGCGAGATTGGTTCCCTGGGCGACGACGACGGCATTGACCGTGGTGTGCGTGGTGGCGTTCGTGTCGAGGACGACGCGTATGGCGGGAGAACTGTCGGACGTGTTGCCGGGCGAACCCTTCGCGTTATCCTCGCAGCGGGCGTAGAGGATGTTGTCGCCTTCCTGTTTGAGGGTGACGTCGGTGAAGGTGAACGTGCCGTCGGCGTTGGCGGTCACGCTGGCGATCTGGCCGGTCATGTCGAACAGCAGGACGGTGATCGGCGTCGATTTGGTCGTTCCCAGATCGAGGGCGCCGGTGCCGGTGATCGTAATCTTCTTTGAGGAGGTCGGGGAGGGCGGCTGGATCAGCGTCGGGGCCTGGGGCTTGGTCTGGTCGATGACGACCTTGAAGTCGGCGGAGGGTGCGGACTCGTTCCCCAGGGCGTCTTTTCCCTTGACCACGTAGGTGTGGGTTCCTTCCGTCAGCCCCGAGAGGTTGGCCGTCCAGGTGAGAGCGGAGGTATTGACGGATGCGTCCGCAACCTTGTTGGCGCCTTCATAGACAGCGACGGTTTTGATATTGCTTGAAATAGTTCCGGACAGGGTCACGGCATTGAGATGCGTGGGATTGGGAGTCGAGATCTGGGTGATCGCGGCGGGGGCGGGGCCTTCGTTCACGACGTTGAACGCCGTCTGGCCGCTTCCGGTGTTGGCGGTAGTGGAGGGCTGCGTCGTGTCCTTGCAGACGGCGCGGACGGTATACTGGCCGGTCGAGGCGGACGAAAGGGTGATCTTGTATTTGAACACGCGGGACGTGGGCGTGCCGTCCTGGGCGAGCGAGGTGCCTGCGCTCGGCGAAATGGTGATATCCGGCGTTCCGCTGATGTCCTTGTTGGTGCAGGTGACCGTAACGTTCACGACGTTGTTCGGCGACTGGTTCGAGAAGCTGGAACCGTTGTCGATCGTCACGGTGACGTTCGGGGCCTCGGTATTGATCGTGATGGTGCGGTTGCCCGTGCCGGTCTTGGCGACCGCGTTCGGAACGGCGGTTTCGATGACGGAGACGGTGAAGTCCTTGTCGCCGGGGCCGAGAGCCGCGCCGGATGTGACGAACTGAGCCGACTTTTCGGAGGTGTTGACGGTGCCGATCGCGCTCCCTCCGGTCATGAAGGTGGCGCCGAAGGGCGGCGTGTCACCTTGCGTCCAGGCGGCTTTCAGGGTGACCTTGGCGCCACCGTTGAAAATCATCCCTGACGCATACGAGGGCTCCGTATCCACCGTCAGCGTGACTCCTCCGACGTCGGCAAACAGCGTGCCGACGCCGGCAAGGAGAAGCAGGATGACTGCGAAAATCCTGCTTCCTTTCAGGATAGTGGTGGAATAGGTGGACGTTGTCGTTTGCCTCATACGTATCTCCTGTCGTTCTGGAACGTGGCACCGTGAACACAGAATTTCTCCCTAGTGATTTCGGCAGAAAGTGCACCAAACTTGACAGGGTATAGCTGATCTGTCAGAATTCTTTCGACTTTCTACACTATGCACACAGTCTCCCCTGACAAGACTGGAGGGAATTTGGGCGTGCCCCGGGAAAAAAGAACGGTGCTCTCATACCTTTTCCCTCTCCTTTTTGGAGCAATGATGTTTTTCACCGGGTGCGGCGGGGTGAATTCCTCCGCCGATGAATCCGGCGGAAAACCGCTATATATCACCGACCTTGATTCCGGGGGCATCTCTGGCGCGGTGACCTCGAGCGCCTCGGTAGCGATCGACCAGGCCATCGTCGAAGCCGGAAACAATCAGGCGATCACCGCCAGCAACGGGACATTCCTGATGCTGAACCTTGCCGCCGGGGATTACCGGGTGACGGCCCGTGCACACGGGTATACTCCGTCTTACAGGGAAAATATCCGCGTGCGCTCCGGTATGATCACCGAAGGCGTGAATATCACCATGACCGATGCGACGGCGACGGCGACGCACGATTTCGAGGTCGTGTCCCTGTCCCCGGCCTTCGGAACCGATGGTGACAGAATTGCCGTCGTTGCACGCGGTATTGGAACCGGCCGGGGAAAAGTCACCGTTGCCGGAAAAGAAGTCTCCATTCTCGACTGGAACACCGGAAACAACGGTGTAATCACGGTTCAGTTGCCGGCCGAGGTCGAAACGGGCGAGGTCAGGGTCATTATCGGCGGCGAGATGTCACACGAAGCCTCGCCGGTTATTTTCACGGCGAAGCCCATTGCCCGGGAGGTAGTGCCGGCATCTTCGAAACCGAATGGCATCGTCACCCTGTATGGGAGAAACTTCCATCTCGTCGGTTCGTCAAACCGGGTTCGCCTGAATGGCCTCGACTGCACGGTTCTCGGATACACAACTCCCGGACGGGACCTCCGGATTCAACTGCCGGCGAAGGCGGAGACGGGGATCCTCGATGTGGCCATCAACAGTCCCGAGTATCAGCTCGACGGCATCTCGAGCGTTACGATCACCATACAACCCGAACTCGTGCATCTCAGCCCCCGGCGCTCCGTGCCCGGGAAAACCCTGACGCTGTATGGCACGAACTTCGTTCCGGACAGTTCCGTCACGAAGGTGAAGGTGGGTGATTCGAAAACCGTGCAGGGAAACGAGATTCTCTCCATTTCAAAGACGAAAATCACGTTCAAGGCCCCTGAAGTGAACGTCGTGCCTTCCGGACAGACTGTTCCGATCAGGGTCGAGGTGAACGGCTACACCACGAATTCGATCGACTGGACATCCTATGACGGGACGCTCACGACTCTTCCGATCGGTGAATATGGAGTGTATGACTTTTTCAATTCGACCGTCGCGAATAACGGAACCCTTCACCTTCCGGCGCTCGAATCCGGTGAAAAGCTCGCCTTCATCTCGGTGACGGGCGGGACGTCCGCCGAAACGCTGGACGGAACCTACGCCTGGACGTTTACGGGCGTCATGGGTGGTCTGACGACCGATATTCCCGAGCTTCCCGCATCGCGCCGGCCGGCCGGAAGTCTGGCCGGGCAGGTATCCACGAGCCGGTTCAGGGATGTCGGACCGTTGATCAGGTCCTGGTATCGGAAAGCGGCCGTCCGGCCTTCGCGTCGTTCGGTCCGGCCAAGCGTTTTTGACGATGCGCCGGGGACGGCGAATTTCTGGATGATCGATTTCACGAGTTCCGCGCCCGAAAATTCCGCGAACGACGTTCTGGCCACGGGCACGCTCGCCGCGACGGGAACCCACTGCCTTGTCTATCTCGACGCCTCGGGATCGGTCCTGGTCGCTTCCGATGCGGAAAACATCGCGGCCTGGTTCGACGCCATCCGGCCCACGCTCGCCACCGCCTGCTGGGACGGCGTGAACGCCCATCAGCAGTATCCGGAGGGCAACATCGACGGCCAGCCGCGCGTGATTCTCTTCCTTACCCCCCAAATCAATCAGGGAGTGACGAGCGGGCTTGTCACCCTGGGATATTTCCATCCGCGCGACAAGAACCCGGCGCTGACCCATTCGGCTGGAACGGAAGTCATCTACCTGTGGGATCAGTGGATGAAAAACGATCCCGACGATTTCAAGGGTGTCCTGGCGCACGAATTCCAGCATATGATCTATCACAACCAGAAAGGTGCCCGTGGAGTCGACTGGCTGAACGAGGGCCTCTCGGTCTGGGCCCAGCAGGTCGCCGGCTACGGGTTCACCCAGAAGATGTCGACGCCGGTCAGTCAGGTCGCGATGTATCTGAACGGCCCGACGAAGGCATCGCTGAATCACTGGCCGGAAGAAGGCGGGCTCGAAAGTTACGGTCTTTCCTACCTTTTCATTCAGTATCTCTTCGAGCGGTGCGGCGGGTATGCCGCCATCCGGTCGCTTGAATACGACAACGGGCAGAGCGGCTTCACCGACATCGCCACGGCGCTGCTGAACAACGCGGTTCCCGTGACGGCAGGCGTCGAGGGGTTCTTCAACGAGTTCGCGCTGGCGATGTACTGCGACGAACTCGGCCTCTCGGCCTCGTTGCCCGGGTTCTCAGCAGAGGCGCACCGGTTCAGGGACCTCTCGTTGCGCGGCTGGGTCTCAAACGTGAACGGGCTGAAGCATCTTTCCTACGCGGAATCGCCCGTCAACGCCGCCGCGCTCACGATGCCGGGATTTGCCGCCGACGTCGTCGAATACGACGGCGCGACCTCCAACGGCGGCGACCTCGAGATCACCGTGGCTCCGCCGCCCGAGGTTCCCAATTACAAACTTTGGGTTATATATTATAAACCCTAGATGTGCATGCTCGTGCGGCCCTGCGCGATGGGAATTATGAGAGGCCGTAATTCTTCATCTTGTATTGGAGCGTGCCGCGCTTGATGCCGAGACGCTGAGCCGCCTGCGACTGGTTCCCCTCGGTGGCGCGAAGGATTCGGGAGATCATTTCCTTCTCGATGTCGGCGACGATCTCGTCGAGCGTGCGGCCCTTTTCTATTTCTGTAGCTATCCAATCGAGACCCGACGTGGCCGATTCGGGTTCGAACCCGAGCCTCACTTCCTCGGGAAGGTTCTCGAGCTCGATCTGGTCGCCCTTGGCGAAGACGGCGGCGCCCTCGATGATGTTCGCGAGCTGGCGCACGTTTCCGGGCCACTTGAAATTCTTCAGGGCGGTCATGGCGCGCGGGGCGACGCCCTTGAGGGTGCGTCCCAGTTTCTGGGCGGCGATGCCGACGAAATGCTCGACCATCAGGGCGATGTCTTCAGGTCGCTCCCGCAGAGGGCTGAGGGCGATGTTGACGACGCTGATGCGATAGAAGAGGTCTTCTCGGAACTGGCCCTGGGCGATCATGGCCTTGAGATCCTTGTGGGTGGCCGCGATCAGTCGCACGTCGACCTTGATGCGGTCGTTGCCGCCGAGCCGTTCGATCTCGCGCTCCTGGATGACGCGCAGCACCTTCGCCTGCGTGTTGAGCGACATGTCGCCGATCTCGTCGAGGAAGATCGTGCCGCCGCTCGCCACCTCGAACTTGCCGCGTTTGCGGCCCGCGGCGCCGGTGAAAGCGCCCTTCTCGTAGCCGAACAGCTCGCTCTCGATCAGGTTTTCCGGGAGGGCGGCGCAGTTGAGCTTCACGAAGGGACCGCTGGCGCGGAGGCTCTGGCGCTGGATCGCCTCGGCGACGAGTTCCTTGCCGGTGCCCGACTCGCCCTGGATGAGCACGGTGATGTCGCTTTTCGCGACCTGCTCGATACGCTCTTTGACCTGCTTCGTTTGCTCGGAAACGCCGATGATGCGGTCGGATTCGGTCTCGGTGAGAAAGCGCTCCTCGAGGTTCTTTTTCTGCCAGGCGAGGGTGAACCGCTCGCAGGCCTTGGCGACGACGACACGCATCTCGTCGATGTCGAACGGCTTGGAAAAATAATCGTACGCGCCTTCCTTCATCGCCTCGATGGCGAGCTTCTCGCTGCCGTACGCCGTCATGAGGATGAAGACGACCTCCGGGTCGACTTGTCTGATCCGCTTGAGGAGGTCGACGCCGGTCATTCCCGGCATGTTGAAGTCGGAAATGATCACCTGGAAGGCGCCTGGCTCGACCAGCTTCAACGCATCCTGCGGGCTTTCGGACGTGCGCACTGTGTAGCCCTCTTTGGTCAGGGCCGCCTTGAGGCTGAAAAGAATCGATTTTTCGTCATCCACGATCAGGATGCTGTTCGACTGAAAAGCCATGGTTACGCTTCCTTCCTTTCCTGCGGGAGATAGATGGTAAAGGTGGTCCCCGCTGCGGCTCCGCCGGCTGCCTGGCGGCTCTCGACTTCGATTCTGCCGCCGTGGAGATCGATGATCTTCTTGACGATCGCCAGACCGAGGCCGGTTCCGCGCTGCTTCGTCGTGAAGAACGGCTCGAAGACGCGCGCCGCAATGTCGGCTGGCATGCCGATTCCGGTGTCGGCGACCCGGATGACGGACCAAGGACTGTTCGCGACATGACTCGCCGAGATCGTCACGGTTCCCCCGTCCGGCATGGCTTGAATTCCGTTGAAAACCAAGTTTAACAATACCTGTTTGATCTTTTCCGAGTCAACGAGGATCTCGAGATCGGAGGGATACTCGGCCTTCAGCTCGACGCGGTGGCGGCTGGCTTCGTGGTCGACGAGGGCGAGGACGGGGGTGATGATCTCGGCGAATGCGATGCGGCGGATCTGCGACTTTTCGGGGCGGGCATAGGTGAGCAGCTTCTCGACCACGCCGTTGAGGCGGTTCACCTCCGAGACGATCACGTCGATGTATTCGCGGCGGCCGTCGCCGGAGGGCGTTTCCTCCTGGAGAAGCTGGCCGAGGGTCTTGATCGAGGCGAGCGGGTTCTTGATCTCGTGGGCGACGCTCGCGGCCAGCTGGCCGATCGAACTCAGCTTGTCCGCGTGGTACAGCTGCTGTTCGATGATCCGCCGCTGCGTGATGTCGTCGAGGGTCATGACCATGCCGTACGGCTTCTGATCGGCATCGCGCAGGAAGGTGAACCTGGATTCCATCACTTTCACGCCGCCGCCGGCGCCGAGATCGAATTGGACGTCGAAGGGAACGCCTTCCTCGCCGTTGTCGAGAAGCTTCCGGGTTGCCTTGAGAAAGGCGCGTCTCGAATCCCGGTGGATGACTCGAAAGAGTTTCCGGAAGGGAAGCCCGGGCTCGGGGGTGAGGACGCCGGCGAGCTCTCTGAACGCGGCCCCGTTCGCAGTTTCGACGCAGCCCTGGCGGTTGAAGGTGATAACGGAGGTGCTGAGGCTCGCCAGGATGTTCTGGATGTAGGTTTTCAGCGTCTCGAGACGATCGATCGTCTGCTGGATGTCCTCGCGGCCCTTCAACAGGGCGGCTCCCATCTCGTTGAACGAGAGGGCGAGATCGCCCAGTTCGTCGCGGCCTCGTTCGGAGAGACGATAGGAAAGATCGCCTTGGGAAAGCCGTCGGGCGCCGTCGCGCACCTGCCGGATGCGGGCGAGGAGCACCCTGTTCGTGAGAAACACCGAAACGAGCATGACAACGGCGAGTGCGAGGAGGGTGATTTTCAGCGTCTGGCTGCGGGCCTGGGAGACCAGGGCGAGCATGCCTTCCTGGGAGATGGTGCAGTAGATGCGGAACGGCTGCCTGTCGACGGTTTCGGCCAACTCGACCTGGCCGACCGAATGCAGGACTCCGCCCATGCGGAGCGTGAAAATATGCGTCGGTGCGGCGGACTGGCCGATCGCCTGCATGATGTCCTGACGGGATCTGGAGGAGAGCGAGGTCGCCATGACCGTGTCCTGGACGGCGATCGTGACGTCGGCAAGGAGGTTACGGGCCATCCGGCGGGCGCGGTTGTCGTCGAGTTCCCGGGTGAGAGACAGGAAGCCAATGAATTCCTCGGTTTTGAAAACGGGTACTATAGCAGATAATATAAGTCTGTCGCCGACGGTGGCCAGTTCGATACGCGACAGGGTCATGCGAGGATTGGGTGCCGCGATTTCCGGCCCGTGGCCGGGTTCGGATCGGGACGAAAGGATGAGGCCGGATTTCAGATGAAGCCGGAGTTCGTAATAGCCGGAGTTGGCGATAAGCCGGTTCATCTCCTTCTGGAGCAGGTTCGTGAGCCCATACACCGAGTAGTTCACGAGTTTGTCGGATTCGGAATACAGCGTCGCCATGCGCAGAACCTGGTTGCGCTCGGATTCCCAGGAGGAGCGGATCGATTGCAGCAGCGTCTCGACGCGTTCCTGGAAGATCTCCTCGGTTTTCTCAACGATGAGCCTAGTCGCGCTTTCGTTGAAAACGAAGCCGAGCGCGGCGATGGCGGCGAACAGCACCGACAGGATCTTGACTCGCAAAGAGATATACATGGCTGCTCCCGTCAGGGCTCGCCTTCGATGAGGCGGTTGAAGTAGCGCGATCCCTCGCGCTTGACCCAGAGACGTTCCGAGAGAATGTCGCAGGGAAGGAACACGGCACCCTCGATTTCCCTGGATGGAAGGAAGGGGGCGACGGCGCGGCCGGACCAGCGCGGATCCTCGCGATTGGCCCAGAGTCTCAGCCGGATGTGCGGGACGGCCGTCGGTCCGTCGGGTCCGGGAAAGGGGGAGAACCGGATTCCGCATGTGGCGACGAAGACGGATGAGGCGACGGCGTCGCCGGGAACCCAAAGAGAGGAGAATACCGCATCGCCGGCTTCAAACACCTCATGAGCCAGGCTTTCGTCGGATTCCAGGGAATACGGATTGAGCCATTTCCTGTCGAGAGCGTTCTGGAGATGGGTGGGAGTGACATCCTCCGGTCCCTTCCGCATGGCCTGCCTGAGGCGATACAGGGTCAGCGGCGCCTCGAGAGATTCGAACCAGGGGTAATGGTCCGGATTGCGTAGCCGTAGTTGTTCGAGAAGGTCGTAAAACTCCCGAAGGGTCGCCGGCGGTGCCGAGGCGATGCCGGCAAGCCGCTCCATGCGCGTGCCGAGCATCCAGAACACGTGGAGCGTGATCGGCGTGGGGCGCATCTCGGCGGCGACCGAGGCGAGATGCGTTCCTTCCTCGATCAGCAGGAGCGGAACGGAAGCCACGTCGACGGGGCCGGATTCGGCCGAGATCGGAAGCAGGTGAAGGGAGACCTCGTGCGCCAGTAACGTTCCAATGCGCTTTCTCAGCGAGTCGAGCACCCAGGACGGGAAATTCAGGCGGGAAGGCATCAGTATCTCGATCGTGTCGCAACCTCCCGGCATGGATGGGAACAACAGCAGGAGGGCGAGAAGGATGATGCCACGGAAGCCTGGAAATGCCTTCATGACGGGGAGTCTCCGCCGCCCGCGTACAGGTAGCCCAGGAACGGCCTGCCGGTTCGTGAGAGCGTTTCCGCGGCGTTCTCGGCCTGGTCGGGGGTTTCCGGACGGGATACGAGGACGAACCCGTCGAACGCGGTCGTGAGTCCGGCCATCAGGTCGGGGGAGTCTTCGACGTTTCCGAGATCCGCGAACAGATACTGCGTCTCTTCGCGGGGAAAGTTCCCGAGCCACAGTTTCCAGGGCGCCGATTCGACGGCTTTTTCCGGACACGGCGGCAGAGGGCCGGCTGGAACGACGACGGCGCGGGCGGTTTCGTCCGGATTCCCGCGGCTGATCTGGGGCGGTACGGCGTTCGAAGCGAGCCAGTTGACCGTTCCGGAGGCCCAGGGAAGCCACCAGAGGCTGTGTTGGGTCGGCCGCTTCCAATGCAGGTCGATCAGGAGCGGTCGCTTCCGATCGTTCGCGAAGGCGGCGGTCATCAGAGCGGCTGAGACGGACGTGCCGCAGCCGCGATGGGAACCGACGATGGCGATCGTCCGGCATTCGTTCTCATCGGCCTTTCTTGCAAGGTCGGCAGCGATTTTCGTCAGGGTGAGCGCTTCTCGGGGCGATGTCGCCGCGAATGAGAGGGGACGGAGCATTTCCTCGACTGTTTCTCGTGTCAGAGCCGGAATGGCGCCGATGACGGGAGGCCGATCGCAGAGAATCGAGCCTTGCGACCGGCCCTTTCTCCAGCGGATCGTCAGCCAGACCAGAACCGGCCCGGTAAGCAGGCCGAGCGGCTGCGCCGCGAACCAGGCATCCAGGAGTTGCGAGGGAAACGTTCGAGTCTGGCGAGAAACGTCGAGCTTGCCGTATCCCGAGGTGAACAGGCCGGTCAGCGCCTTGTTTTGTTCGAGGAGCCGGGCGATCTCGGTTTTTTTCTGCTCCAGACCGGTCTGGGCCATCGCGACGGTGCGCCTGCGCTCGTCAACCTGCTGTTTTGACTGGGCGATCAGGTCGATTTCCTGGCGTATTCGGGCGGTTTCGGCCTTCAGGCGCCTGAGCGCTTCGGCGTTCTCCCGGACCGCGGCCGGGTCCGCGGTTTGCGCGGAAGGCGTCCGCCTTGGAGCGGGAACGCGGATCCGGGTCGGGGCGGAGCGCCCTTCCCCCTCGCAGGGGCCAAGCCGTATCTGGGACCGTTGCTTTTCCGGTGCGGGCCGGGGCTGAGCCTTTCTGACGGCCGATTGTAGACGGGCGGCCTCGGCCTCGACCAGGGTGAGTTCGCGGCGCAGATTTTCGGCGGCGAGGGCGAGATTCTGGGACATTTCATCGAGTTTCGCGAGTTGGGATTCGTCCGAGAGCGGATCGTCATCCGGGATGGAGGATTTTCGGTCGGCTTCGAGAAGCTCCATGTCGTGGGCCAGCTTCAGGCCGATGCTCGCGAACAGATCGCTTCTCGTCGCTTCCAGGGCGTTCGCGAGATGCGAAACGAGGATGTCCGCCCGTTTCGCGATCGAGGAGTCGAACGGAGCCGTCAGCGTCAGGGAGAGCCCCGTCGCGGGCGAGGAAACGTACGCGACGCTCCAGCGGCAACCGGTCCGGTCCGATTCCTCCTGCAGAATCGGCGCGGCGGCCGCGCGATAGGCCGCGAGGATGCCGGCCGTCTCGAGGGCGGGATAGGGGAGCGTCGCCTCCGTCTCGTGATCTATAGCGATAGGAATAGATATCTGCCACCGGGCGACGGGGACGGCGAATCCCCATACAAAATATATGATAGCAGATATGACGGCCGCCGCCGCGGCGGCGCGACGGGGGATCGCCTTCATGACGGACCGGAGCGTCTGCACGTGAAATGCTCGCCCTTACCGGGTCCCCGCGCCGCGCCGCAGGCGCTCGAGCCTGGGAGTGCCGACGATGAAGGATGCGAGTGTCCTGACCGTCGTGCCGTCGCCAGCCCTGAACTCCGCGTTTGCGCCGTGCGCGAGGAACAGCGAGAGAACGTCGTCGAACAACTGCGTCAGGTCTTTCGCGCGGGCGCGGGTCGTCGACAACTCCCAGAAGGCCTGTCGTCCGGCCAGCAGCAACGGCGTACTGCCGTCCCGATCGAGCGGGTCGGCGGAGGCGCCGCTCTCGAGCAGGATCTTCACGCCTTCGGGCCAGAGAAGATGCGCCGCGAGGTGCAACGGGGTCCGCCCCTGGCCGTTCGCGGCCGCGGTTGAAGCGCCGGCGGCGAGCAGGTGGCGGACGAGAACGGCGTGGCGGCGGCGGACGGCCGCGTGCAAGGCCGTTTCCCCGGCATCGTCGGCTCGCGAAAGATCCGCGCCGGCCGAGGCGAGCAGAAAGGCGGCGCCGGTTCTTCCCTGTCTGACCGCTTCAATCAGCGGCGTCGCGCCGCCGCTTCCCCGAACGTCGGCGGGAACCCCGCGGGAGAGAAAAACGCGGATCGTCGGCACGGAGCCGCAGATGCTCGCCAGGTGGAGAGGGGTGGCGCCGTATGAGTCGGTTGCCGTCGCCGAAGCGCCATGATCCAGCAGAAATTCGGTCATCGAGGCGAGGCCCCGCAGGGCGGCCATGTGCAGCGGCGTCATGCCCCGCGAGGTGCGACGGGAGATTTCAGCGCCGTGCGCGAGAAGAAGCGTTGCAACGTCGAGATGGCCCATCCGGGCCGCCCAGTGAAGCGGCGTCATTGCATACCCGTCGGGGGTCGTGCCGTAGGGCGTCAGGGAGTTCGCCTCGCCCGGATTCCGCGCGAGAATTTCCCTGATGCGATCGATGTCGGCGATTTTCGCCGCCTCGTGGATGTCGCCGGCCAGCGCCGGGAACCCGCAAAAAAACAGGACGGCCAGCACCGCAGCCGGTACCGCCCGGCGAAACGTCGTCATGACACGCTTTTCCATGAAGGTGAATCCGTGATAGAAATGATGTCGTCGCTTTTCACAGCATACCACACGGGAGGTTCTCAGAATCGGACAGGGATTTGCCGATACATTTTCTGCTATGAACAAGATGACCGAATACGCACTGCGCGTTGTAACGATGTGTTCCGCTCTCATGCTCGTTGGGGTGACCTGTGCCGAAGCCGTTCCCGCGACGGATGCGGGAGTCACCTCCCGGGTCGAGTTTGCGATGGCCGCGGTGTCTCCGGTGAGCGCGCCCACCGAGTCTGGCCTTCCGTCCGATGGCGCCAGCGTATTCTACAATCGGAAATTCATCGCCTCGACGATGGGGCGCAGCAGGCAGTATCTGCTGACATTCGATGACGGGCCGAACCCGAACACGACGCCCTATATCCTCGATACGCTGAAAAAGCACGGCATGAAGGCGATATTCTTCGTCGTCGGCACGAACGTCCGAAAATACCCCGAGATCCTCCGGCGCATCCATGACGAAGGACACGTGATCGGAAATCATACCGCGCACCATGCGAATCTTTCACATGCGGCCGCGGCAAAGGCCCTCGACGAGATTCGGCAACTCAACACCCTCGTGGAAAAAATCACGGGAACGAGACCCCGCGTGTTCAGGCCGCCCTACGGGGCGCTGAACCAGAACGTTCTGCAGGCCGTCAGGCAGGAAGGCATGGACGTGATGCTCTGGTCCGTAGACCCCTACGACTGGCGAAACCGGAGCATGGTGCGAACCTGCGAGAACGTGAAACGCCAACTTCACCTCGGAAACGGCACGCGCGGCGGCATCGTGCTGATGCACGACACGCTGCCGAGCACCGTGGCGGCCCTCGAGCCGCTGCTGGTCGCGTTCACCGAGAACGGCCTGATCCCCGCCGTCTACGGCGCCCCGGCCTCGGGACGCGAATACTGGGCGGCAAAAGCTCCCGTCACCCTTCCCTGGATCCCCGAGATGCCCCCGCTCGATCTTGCCCGGCTCGATCGACCTATTCTGGCGGCGCTGCTCAAGCCCAGGAAAGACGACTTTTCCTGGACGGCGGTTTCCCTGCTGAAGGCCCGAAGGACCGGAACCCTGTTCGAGTCGATGCTCTGCCGGGCGTTTCCCTGACCTCAGCGGGGCAGCCAGGCCTTTCCGCCCTTGTCGAGGATGAACGTCCGGTCGTAGGCTTCGTCGTCGTTTGACGCGACCTCGCGGGTGAGGGTGCCGTTCTTCCAGGTCCATTTCTCGTCCCACTTGTCGTCACGGTCGAGATCGACCTTCGCACGGTTCACCTGCGTCTGCCCGGCGTCCTTGTACAGGTTCACCTTCCAGGAACGCCCTCTGACGGCATCTTTCGCCTTGTCGCCGGAAATGTTCGCGACCGCGGCCGAGATGATTTCGGCGTCCATGGGACGCAGGGCGAGCTGATCCGTCGCGGGCGAGGGGATGCCGGGCGCCGTTTCGGCGACGGTCGGAGCCGGGCCGGTTGCCGGTTTCGCGGACGACCAGGCGTTCAGGTTCACGTCATACCAGGTCTGAATCGTATACCGCTCGTCGTCCGCCGGAGCGACCTGCCGCTGGAGGCCCTCCGGGTCCCATGACCACTTCTCGTCCCATTTGTCGTCGCGGTCGAGGTCGATTTTCAGGCGGTTCACCTTCGCCTGGCCGGCGTCTTTGAACAGGTTCACTTTCCACGGCCGGCCCCGGATCGCGTCCTTGACCTTGTCGCCGGAGATATTCGCCCCGGCCGCAGCGAGAATCTCCACGTCCATGGGCCGCAACGCGACGTATCCGGCCGGCAGCTTCGTGCCGGGGTTCGCCGCGGGCGCCGGATCGGCCGGTTCTGACGGCCTCGCCGGCGTGGTGGCGGCGTCCGAACCCGTCCGCTGTTGCTGGGCCTGCCGATACCGCTCGAGATCCTCGTTCACGCGGCGAAGAGCCTTTTCCTCCACGTCGCGGGCATGTTCCTGATACCGATGAATCTCGTAAAGACCGCCGCCGGCGATGCCGAGCAGGCCGAGGATGACGAGGGCGCGGAACGTCTTGTATCTCATCTTTCCGTCTCCGATGATGAGGAATGGTCCGTCGGCATCATGCCGCGGGCGATGGGAACGGTGCAGTTGCAGTAGTCGTACAGGCAGGGTCGCGGCCCGTCGTTCAGGGTGAACCGCTCGCCGGTGAAGTCGCCGAGCGACTCCAGCCTGTATCTGCGTGCCGGGTAGCAGCGCCAGGCACCGCCCAGGTCGTCGAGAATGAAGGCCCGCGAGCCGGCCCAGCAGGGGCGGTCCTTGAACGAGTGTCGTATATCTCCCGTCATATTATGGCCGCCGAGAGCGAGAATGGCGGCGCGTTCGGCATCGGTATACCCGATGACGTCGCGGTCCTGCTTCTCGGGCTGGACCTTGAACGCGACTCCCCGGTTTCCGAACCGCCCAGCAAGGTCGGGAAGGCGGGGCAGGGCGGCGCGCGTGGCAACCGAGGTCACGCACAGGTTCGGTCGGGGCAGCCCGGGGTCCGCACCGCGCACGAGGACCTGCGCGAACCAGCAGGCGCGGTCGATGAACTCGTCGAGTTTCGCGGGGTCGTTCACATGCTCGAGATGCAGAGAACAGGCGAATACGCCGATGCGGCCACCCGCCGCCGCGGCGAAGGCGGCGAGTCGCTCGCGGGAAGCCGTGAAATTCGTCACGATCGAGACGCGGTGTCCGAGGCCGGCGATGGCCGAAACGAGGACGTCGAGCTCGGGGTGCATGAAAGGCTCTCCGCCCGAGAGCTTGATCTCCCAGCGGCCCGGCAGGCGGGAGAACGCCGGGATGAACGCCTTCGCCGGACGGGGAGGGCGGCCCCGGTCGCTTTTGTGGCGCTGGGTGCAGTAGGAACAGCGCAGGTTGCAGCGCGTCGTCATGTTCCAGCTGACGACGCCCTCCGACGGCCTCGGCGTTGCGTTCATGCGTCCGTCCTCGCGGAGGAGAGCCCTTCGATCATGCCGCGGTTGGCCGGAACGGTGCAGGGACAGATGTCCCACGTGCAGACGCGGGGTTCGGACAACGGTCGGAAATCGCCTGCGACGGCGTTGCCGAGATGCCCCGTCTCGTTGCGTCGCGCGGTTCTGCAGCTCCAGACGTCGCCGGTCTGCGTGACGACGAAATACTCGATGCCCGCATGACAACGGTGGCCGCGGTAACTCGGCGCGAGATTCGCCTCGTGCGGCGTGGGTGCGTGCCCGAGAAGCTCCGCCAGCAGGGACGTTTCGTCGTCCGGGTAGGCTGCGATCCCGTGTTTCGTCTTCATGAGCTGCGGGAAGAACCGCAGTCCCGCGGCTTTCACCATGCCGGCGGCCCGGGCGATCGTTTCGAGCCGGCCGGGGACCAGCACCGAGTTCACGACGAGCCGGGCCTCGGGCGCGAGCAGGCTCCGGAGATGGAGAGCCCGGTCGATGAAGGCTTCGGGCGTCACGCGCTCGAGATGCATCGACGCCGAGACGATCCCGATCCGGCCGGCGGTCCGTTCGGCGAAGCGTTCCAGGTCGGTTTTCCCGGCCGACAGGTTCGTGAGGACCGAGATCATGTGCGGTGTTTCCGAAACCAGCCCCGGGATGATCCGGTCGAGAAACAGCGGATGAGTGAACGGCTCGCCGCCGCTCATCTTGATCTCGAACCGCACCGGCAGGTTCGCGTAGAACCGGAGGATCGCATCGATCGCGGCCGCATCCGGCACGCCGACGCGATGTTTCGGATTCTGTATGCAATAGCTGCAATTATAATTGCACGCCCCGAGCACCTGCCATTCGATCGTCGGCTGTCTCATGCGACGTTCTCCGCCCGGCGGAGCTTCGCGGCCAGCTTGGCGTTCTGCTCGAACTTCCCGCACCGGGCGCATCCCGGGAAATACTCTCCCCGCGCGAGCCTCCCGCGCATCGCGTTCCAGTCGGAACCGTGCCAGAGGTCGGAAAATCCCGTTCCGTCGCCGAGCCTGCCGATCGCGGTCTCGGTGTTGCAGCAGAAGTAGACGGTGCCGTCGACGGCGATCCGCGCATACCGGTCGCCCATGTGGCACCCGACCTCGGCAATGGGGGCCGTTGCCGCTCCCCCCGCGAGCACTTGTGCCCGAAGCGTGGAAAGGTTGTGCCTGACGCCGCGCCGTTCAGCGCGAGCGGAGGCTTCGGGAATCCACTCGGCCAGAAGGCGCTTCCGCTGTCCGTCGGTGATGCGCACGGCTTCGGTTCCGCGGCCGAGGCTCGCGAGCTTGAAGTTCACGCGTTCCGCGTCGTATGCGGCGGCGAGATCGATCATGTCGCCGAGTTTGTCGGCGTTCAGGGCGCAGATGACCTGGACGTGCCGGTCGCGGCGGCCGGCTGCGCGCCGGGCGGCGAGCCGCCTCGTGAGCCGTGACCAGGCATCCGCGGCCGCCGATGGGTGGAACGCCCGATACCCGGCCTCGTCGGCGGAATGTATACCGATAAGAATTGTATCAACCCCGCCGGCCGGAAGGCGGTCTGCGGCGTCGGCGAGAAGATTGGAGATCAGCGTCACGCCGAGTCCCATGGTCTTCAGGCCGGCGAGAAGTTCGAGCACGCGGGGATGGGTGAGAGGCTCGCCCATCCCCGAAACGATGACGGTCGAGAGTCGTCCCAGGGAGGCGGCTTCCGCGACCGTCGCCAGCAGGAAATCGACATCGGCCTGCCGGCTCTTCCAGGCCGGCGCGCGGGGGGCCGTCAGGAGCGGCGAATGGTCCCAGCAGGTCACGCAGTCGGTGTTGCAGGCGTTCGTGATGTCGAGATGCAGGGTGACGGGGCCTTTCGTCACGTCATGCTCCTCATCGCCGCGCGCACCAGATCGACGTTCGAAACGGGCGCGCCGTCGGAGGGCTGGCACGCCGTCAGCCGGGCGATACCGCGATACAGGTCTTCCTTCCGCCGGAGAAGATGCCCGAGAAAAGCGCACAACTCGGCCGTGAAACCGACGGCGTCGGCACGCTCGTTGCCGAACATCTTCAGCAGGGCGATGAGACCCGCCCAGTCGCCGAAGGGCGCGGCCGCCTCGACGAGGCGCCGCGCGGCATCGATCCGGCCGTGCGGCGATGCCCCGGGAAGCCGTTTCGCAAGAAAAACGACCGCCCGGAGCACGGCTTCAACCGGCAGACCCCGTCCGGCGGCGTCGGCGGCGATCTCGATCGCGCCGGCGCCGGCCACGGCCGGGTCGGCATCCGGTGCGACCCTGTCGTGGCCGTGGTCATGGTTGAGGGCCTGGGCCATATCGACGAACAGCGTCTCGGGAAGGTTCAGTTCCGCCGCGGCGCGCAGAATCCCGTCTCCGACCATCGCTTCGGCGGTTTCGACCTGCGCGGCCGGCAGAAGGAGCCGGAGGAGCTCCGCCGCCGCGAGCCGGGCGCCGTTGCCGGGCATGAGGGCATGCGCCGCGGCCGACGCCTTCCGCCTGGCGACGGGATCCCGCCAGGCGTCAACCTGGGCGGGCAGAGTTTCCGGCAGGGGGCCGGGCGGAAGAAACGCGGCCGCTTCGGCAGCCACGGCCTTCGCGGCGCGGGCATCCTGCTCGTCGGCGATCTTCTCCTGAGGAAGGAATACCGCCGGAACGCCCGCCTGCATCAACTCCGCGAACGTGTTGTAGCCGGCCGCGCAGACCGCGATGTCGAGGCCGGCCATCAGCTCCGAGGCGCCGAGTCCCGACAGCCAGGTGATGCGCTCTCCCGGAATCTGGCGGCCGCGGTAGAGCGGCCCGGCCCCGACGACAAGATGCAGGGAAGAATCAGGTGCGAGTGCGGCGATCGTCGATTCGAGTTGGGCGGCGGCCGTCGGGTCGCCTCCGCCGCCGGCCGACAGGTAGACGGCGAGGCGGTCGGGGGGCGCGCCGAGATGTCTGCGGGCCGCGTCGCGCGGAAGCAGTTCGGCCCGCTCCCGTGCGATGACGGGGCCGACATGCGCCACGCGCGCGCGGATCTGGTCAGGCACGGGAACGGCGGCGTCGGATTCCGGGACGAGAATCCGGTCGTACAGCGGAAGCATCGCCTGGAACTCGGCCCGCTCGGCGAACGCGGATTTCATCGGGCGGAAGATGAACGCCCGTTTCCGACAGAGGTCGAGCGCCGGCAGCAGCTCGCCGAAACTGCCTCTCGGGAAGGAATCCACGACGAACAGGTCCGGTCGCAGAAGCCCGAGCGAATGCCAGACCCACTGCTTGGCGAGGGCGAGGTAGGCGGTCTTGTCGATCCCGCTCTCGGCCACGGACGTCTTGGACGGCAGTTTGAACGAGGCGAACCGCTCGTGAAAAAGCAGTGCGTCGGCTTCGGAGGATGTGAGAAACCATATCTCCAACTTTATATCGAGCGCGTGGGCGTATCGCCGGAGCCAGCGGGAAATCGCGGTCAGGCGGGTGAGATGCCCCACGCCCGCTCCGTTGACGGCGTAGTTGACGATTCGAAGCGTCTGGCCCATGAACGCGGCTACGATGCGTCGGCGAAGCGTCCGGGGCCTGTTTCGCCGTGCAGGAGCCCCGCTTCTGCCGCCGCCGCGGCCTCTTCGGCGCCGAGATGACGATGGGCTCCCTGGTAATCCGGGTGGTCGTGTCGGAACGCGGAGACTTCCGGGATAAAATCGCCGTCGAACAAGCCGTCCGTGAAAACGTCCCACCAAAGGACGGAGCCGGTGAGGTTCACGCGGCCGTAATCGGTGAAATCGCGAATGGTGCCGGTCATGCGGGCATACCGTTTGCGTCGCCTCCGGATCTTGTCGCGCGGCGCGACGTACCGACGGTCGTAATCGATATCCGCGAGGGTCTCGTTGTAACGCTTCGGCCGTTGCCACTTGTATGTGTCGCGATCGGCTTTGTTCTTGAGCTCTCCGAGTTGCGCCAGTTCGGCATCGAGCTGGGTATTGATGCGCTCGAGATACAGGGCTTTCGCCGCCGTGCCGCGAAGGGTCTTGAACGCCTCGGCGAGGTCGGGGGCGGTCGAGAGATGCCGGTCGATCGAGCTCATATCGCCATCGAGCAGGTATCGGACGAGAAGTTCGTGCGCCCGCTCGAGGTGCAGATCGTCGAGGTGCTCGAGATACCGGCGGAGCTCGGCGCTGCGTTGCCTGGCGGCTTCGACGGCGGCGATCAGGGAGTCCGTCTCGGCGATCGCCCGGTCAGATTCCTCGATGGTTTTCCATGCGTCGAGAATTCTCGGCCGGAGTTGCGCGAACGCCTCGAGATCGGGAAACCGTTCGAGAATCTCGTCGCCTGCCTTCCAATCGTCGTAAAACTCGAGCTGCCAGAATGCTGTTCTATATGATGGAGTATCGTATCCGGATTCGATCAGTCTGTCCAGGCGGGGGTGCTGAACCTTGGCCGACAACTGGCGGGCCGGCGCTGACTCCGCGAGCTGCTCCGCTCGCTTTTTTTCGAGCCGTGAGAGGATGCTCGCGGCATTGGAAAAGCGCGGGTCGGCCTCGGTTTCGGCGAGTTCGGCCGTGCGGGCGCGGCGATCCTCCTCTCGCCTGATGACGAGGTCTGGGCGCGACAGGAGGGGACAGCCGCTCAGGTGCGCGGCGCGCTCGAGGGCGGGCGGGCTCAGCTCTGGAAGCAGGGCCACGGCCAGCCGCAGGGCTTCCTCGTCGCGCGCTCTGACGGCCTCGTTCAGGGCCGACGTGTTCTCGGCCTTGAGCTTCCGGAGTTCCTCGATTTCCGTCGTCGCCGTCTCGGAAAGGGCGCGGGCGGCCTGGACGACGTCGGTCGATCGGTAAACACTCACGTATCTCTCACCTTCCCATTCTCGTTTTCGCCGCCGGCCCGGCGCGGCGCCTGATTGCCGGCAGATAAAAAACCGGGCCGCGCGTTTCCCTTGAACGTTCAGGGATCACTGTAACACGGCGGCCCGGCTCCGAGGGAGCGGGGAATTCTGCCGGAAGCGCGGGTGAGGTCAGCGAAGAACGGCGAGAAGAGTCGCCAGGGTCGCCTCGACGGCGTTCGAGAGATTGTCGCCGATCTCGTTCAGGAGGGGGGTATTCCTGTTTCGCCGGCCGTCGATCCAGCTTTGCACCGAGGCATCGGAAAAATAGGGAGACACGTCGAACGCGCCGTCGGCGAAGGGATCGTAGCTCGGGTCGCCGACCAGTTTCTTCGGGAAGGCTTTGCTCACGAGTTTGTCGATCTTGTGCGCCCGGTCGAAGGCGCTCTTGTTGTCGGCCTTGAACCGCTTCATCAGCATCGTGGTGGGCGGTTCGTCCGCCTTATCCCGGGCGGAGCACAGGGAGGCAATCTTCTGCGAAAGGCCGGGATACAGCTTTTCCGGGACTGCCGCGCCCAGAATCTGCATGCGGAGCGCGACGGCTTCGAAGAGAAAGTGGCGGTTCGACAGGAGTTGCGTGTTGTCACGGCTGAATCGATCCTTGTCTTTCGCCAGGATGGCTTTTGCGATGACGAGCGGATTGAGAAACGGCACGGCGCTCGCATGATATGGTGCGGTCATATCCTGCAGGTAATGGATGGTGCAGGCGAGAAACCGGGCGGCCCAATACCGGTCGCCGGCGCACAGGGCGACCTGAGCCAGGTTGGCGAATGCGACAAAGCGTAAATGCGTCATGCCCTGCTTGAGGGACGGCTTGATCTTGAGGGAAATCCAGTTCTCGCAGGGAAAATACATGTGGAACGGCGCCTGGGAACCGGTGCCTTTCAACGAGCCGTAGGGAATCTCGCCGTACCGCGGGTCGCCGGCGCCGAACAGGCCTTGATCCATTCCCCAGTCGGGTTCGTCGGAGAACAGGACCAACCAGTCGCCGAACCGGCGTGCCATGCTCGGGTTCGCCAGGGCGGTGTTCTGGACGGCGTCGAATCCGGGCGGGATGACGACTTTTGAAAAGGCGGCGGGGGCGACGCCGAGAATCTCGAGAAATTGCTTCTGGGACATCGTTCCGGGCTGGCGCAGCAGAGCTGCGTTCGTATCCGAGAGGAGCCATTGCGGATGGGGATACACCCGTTGTTTCCAGTCGTGGAACAGCCGGAGCGCCGTTTTGAGCGCTTCGTTGTTTCGGGCGACGAACGACGCGAGCGTCGTCGGCCTGACCACTTTGTCCAGGTCGGGCAGTTCGTCTTCGAGCGCGTTGACCGCGACGCTGGTCAGCAGAAAATGCCTGTCCCATGCGAAGGAAGCGGAGGCGATCAGCACCATGAAGATGCAGACAACCCCCGTGATATGCCTGAGTCGCGTAGGCGTTCGTGCGTTCATCCGTTCATCCTCCCGAAATGGCAGCATTGTGCGTACCAGTATCTTTTCATTATACAGAGAAAACCAGAGCCGGCAAGCTCAGCTCCGGCAGCGGGCGGGGGAGGCCAGGAGGCTGAGCCATTCGATGCTGCGGCCGGAGGTGTCGAGATTGCGGGTTTCCTCGAGGATCGTGAAACTGGCCCGTTCGAGGGCGGCACGCGCCGTTTCGGGGAGGTAAAAGGTCCAGCGGCGGCCCTCCTCGTCGCGGTTTTCTCCAGAACCGATTTTCAGCGACAGGCCGAGAATCCCGCGCGGAGACATCACTCGGTAGATATCGCATAATACGTCATGAGCCTGGGCGGCCGGCACGTGCAGCAGGGACGCGCAGGCCCAGACACCGCCGAAGCATGCGTCACGGAAGGGAAGGCGCAGGAAATCGCCGCGCAGGAGGAGACGGCCGCCCCGGGCCTTGTGCGCCGCGAGCAACCCGGTCGATGCGTCGAGAGAGACGGCATCGAACCCGCGTCGACGAAGGGCTTCCGAGTCTCTGCCCGCGCCCGAGCCGAGGTCGAGCACGCGACACCCTGGGGGCAGCCGGTTGCAGAAGGGCGACAGCAGGAACGAGAGATCCTGCTTCCACGATGATTCGGCGTAGACGTCGGCGCGTTCGTCGTAGTAGGCGACGGTCTTTTCATCCGGCCCTGTGGCGGGCGGAGCGGCACGCCCGCGAAACGGCTGATATGGCGTCATCAGTCGAGCAGAAGGTTCAGGACGGTGTCGAGATCCGAGAGATCGTCGAGGGCCCAGGTCGCACCGGCGGCTTCGAGTTCGCGCCGGGAGGCTGACCCGGTGGCCACGGCGAGACTCCGCACGCCCCACGGGTGACAGGAAGCGACGTCGTGAACGGTGTCGCCGACGACGGTCACCGTCTCCGGTTCGAACGGCTTTCCGACGCGTTCGGCGGCCCGACGCATCGCGAGGCCGACCAGTTCGACCCGCGTCGGGTGCTCGCAGCCGAACGCGCCGAAGGGAAAATACTCTGCGATGCCGAACCGGTCGAGCTTGATTCGGGCGCCTTCGCGAATGTTCCCCGTCACCAGGCCGAGACAGGCCCGTCCGGACGATGCGAGGGCGTTCAGGAGAGGGCCGACGCCAGGTTTCAGATGGCCCTTGCCGGCGATTTCCCGGCGCAGGATCGCCGTGTAATGGTCCTTGAATTTCGAGATCGACTCCTGGTCGGGAAACGCCGTTCCGTCGCGGTCGCAGACTTGCCTGATCGCGTTCAGATCGGTATTGCCGTCGAGCCGGATCCCTTCGAGACCGCGCGCGGCGCCGAGCACGTCGATCATCGACCGCTCGATCGCGTAATACCCGCTCCGGTCCGCCGAAAGCAGCGTACCGTCGATGTCGAACAGAATCAGGCGATCATGAGGTCTCGTCATGCGGTTCTCCGGGAGGCGGCGATGTGGAGGGCGCGGGCGCGTTGTCAGGTTCGGCCGGGGCGACGGGTTCGGTCCGGACGGAGGCCAGGCGGGAGCGGACGTTCGCGAGTTCCTTGCGATTTTCCTGTTTCGCGCGGACCATCCCCTGGATCTCGTAGACCCGGAGGCGCCCTTCCATTCCTCTGATCTGCACGTTCTCATGCGGGATGGCGCGCACCTCTTTCGCCACCTGGGCGAAAGTATTCTCGTCGACGAGAATCGTGGTCTTGAACTCCTTGTTGAGCGCTTCGAGGCGCGACGCGAGGTTGACGGTGGAGCCCATGACCGTGAACTCCTGGCGTCGTTCGGAGCCGATGTTGCCGGCCAGAACGGGGCCGCTTGCTATACCGATACGTATTTTGAAACATTCGCGGTTCTCCTGCGCCCATTTGGCCTGGAGTTGCCGCAGCCGGTCGAGCATCGCGAGGGCGGCCTCGATCGCCGACCTGCCGGAGGACGGGAGGTTGCCGAGAACGCCGAACCTGGCCATGACGGCGTCGCCGATGAACTTGTCGATCTCTCCGTCGTGCTCGAGAACGACGTCGGTCATCGCCGACAGATACTCGTTCATCGCCGCGACGACCTGGGCCGGGGCAAGGCCCGAGCTGAACGCCGTGAACCCGGCGATGTCCGAGAACAGGATCGTCGCGTTCTTCTCGATGCCGCCGAGGTTGACCGAACCCGGATTCGCCAGGAGCGTGTCGACCAGTTCGGCCGAGGTGTATTTCGAGAAGATGTCCTTGAGCTTCTTTTTCTCGGCGAGTTCGCGCTCGCTGAGCTGCTTCGACGATGTCAGTTCGGTGCGGGTCTGGAGGAACACGTTCGCGTTCGAGATTGCCATCCCCATGAAGGAGACGAGCGAGACCATGAACCGCAGGTCGGCTTCGTCGACTTCCTGCCGGTTGTCCTGAAACGACTCGATATATATCATACCAAATGTTTCTCCGGGAATGCCGATGGGCATCGCCACGAGCGTGTCGGGAAGGGGATCGCGGTCGACGAGACCGCGCGTTTCCGGGTCGTCGAGGGCGGCGTTCCGGTAGACGAGCTGGCCCCGGGAGAACGACCAGGTGAGGAAATGCTCGACCTTGTCGACGGGCAGGATGAGGGAGTCCCTGATCTCGTCCTTGAAGCCGGCCCATCGGAACGGGTACAGCTCGTTCCTGGAACGATCGTGGAGGAACAGGATATAGCGCGCCACCCCGAGTTCCTGCACGAGCATCTCCGTAATGGCGGTGAAGACTTTTTCCGGATCGAGGGTGGTGGTGAGGTTCTTGACCTTGCTGAACAGCATCGAGGCTTGGCGACGCACCTGCTGCAGCCGGCTCTTGAGTTCGTCGTTCTTTTTCTGATACTCCTCGCGGAGGCGGTCGGCATAGGCTTTTTCGAGGCGCTGCCGGGACTCGTCGCGCAGGCGGACACGCCGGTCGCCGAGCACATGCCGAAGGACGTAGATCAGGCCGCCCGCCAGCCCCACCGCGGCCGCGGACGAAAGCGCGAACAGAGCCCAGGGCAGGGGGCTTTGCGGCATGACGAACTCGACGCTCTCCGCCGCGCGAACGGCGACAGGAAACATCGCAAGTGAAGCCAGCGCCAGGATGAAGCGTCGCATGCAGCTCAGTTTCGGTTTATATCCATCGGATGCCGGGAATTGTACACCAATTCCCCCCCGGCACTCAAACGCTGCTCTTCCTCTTTCAAACGTCCCTCTTTCCTTCTTGATTCCAGCGAATGGAAAGCCGGGGTGATCTCGCCCTTCGACACCTCGAGGGCGAACGGGTGGGTTTCATTCAGCAGGACTCAATGAAGGGCAGCCGTGCCGATGGAGAGTTTGAATTTTCCGTTCAGGGGGAGGCGACCGGCTGGAAACGACGTTCCGGGCGGCGGGGCGAGCACGACGAACAGCTCGAGAATGCTGCCCGCGACAGGGTCTGAGGGGTTTCCGGTGCCGGTGTCGATGTATTCGCGAAACTCATCGCCGGGATGAACTCTGATCAGGGCTGCCTTCGCATCGAACGATGCGACATCATCGACCATGACCCGATCCGACATTGCCTGAAAGCCCGGAGGCGGGGAACCGCTCTCGACGCTCGCGCTCATGCGCAGGCTGCGATCGACCAGCCTGACCTGGTAGGCCAGCCGATACTCCAGATCGCCGGTCGGGGAGAGGTGGTCGGTTTTCCATTCGAGGACCGGCGTGTTCGCCGGCGAGGTGGCTGGTTTCCATCGCAAGGGCCGCGGATCGGCCCTCACGACCCACTCCGGGCCGGTGCCGTCGCGGATGAGGGTGTCGGTTGCCTCTTCGATGGCTTTCCGGAGGGCGGTCCAGAACAATTCCGTCTGGCGGGTTCGCTCCTGGCGCCAGGAAGCGGCTTGGTAGGCGTTCATGCTGTTTCGGTAAACGAAATACAATCCGCCCGAAAAGAGACCGACGATGAAGATGGTGACGATCAGCTCGATGAAGGTGATGCCTGCGCGGTTCAATGCGTGACCTCGACTTCGAGCAGGGTTTCCAGCGAGCGACGGATGCCATTGTAGCTTCCCCAGCTTTCGATGCGCAGGAAGTCTTTCGTGTACCCTTTTCCCGTGCGGGTGACCAGGGTGAACGTCGCGACGCCGAGCTGGTAGGTGCCGCTTTCGACGGCGTTGAGCGATGCCGAGAGACGCGCGGCGGGCGAATTGGGGCGGGCCGGGTCGAAATCGTCCATCCAGGCGGCAGTGTGGCGCGCGATGTCGTTGGGGGAGCCCGTTCGGTGAATATGTTCGAGGATATAGAATTCCGAGGGGAGCATGCGGAACTTGTACTGAGCGAGCTGCATCGCGCCTTTTGCGGCCATCAGGGCTTTCGTCTGTTCGGCGAGTCTCGTGTGGACGGCGGTCTGGGAGCAGGTGTTGAAATACAGGGTTGCCGCGAGGACGAAGATGATGACGGCCGCCAGGAGAACGCTGAAGAGGGCGAATCCGTGGCGCGGGGTCATGCGTTTTCTCATGGTCATTGCCTCAGGTCCGCGCGGAAGGTCGCGAGCGTGACGGGGGCCCCCCGCTGGCCGTATTCGACGTCCACCCGGATCATCATGAACAGGTCGGGGCAGGCATACGAGGCGACGCCGGCGCCCGGCGGCGGTGCGGCGAAGCCGAAGACGAGAGCCGTCGCGGCATGGGGCGGGCCTGAATACTCGGGCTTGAGCGTGATCCGGATCAGGTAGTCCGTGCGGCCGATCCGGACGGAACCGGTGCCGAGGAGCCCGTCGATCTGCAGGCTCACGGGAAGGGTTCCCGAACCGGTCTGCAGGTCGAACGGCACGTGTTTGATTCCAGGGGATCCGCTGACGGTCTCGAACGGAACGGCAAGGAGCGTGTTGACGGTCGACTCTCCGATCTTGATGGCGATTTCCTGGTCCGCCTGCCTGCCCGCGATCCCGAACGACTGAGGCAGGGCCCGCATGATCGGCAGAATGATCAGGGCGATCAGAAAGAACGCCATCACCAGTTCGACGAGCGACAGGCCTCGGCGGCCGGCGTCAGTTCCGGATATGCTTCTGTTCAAGGACGCGAATCCTGGTTTTCTCATCGGTCACCGTGAAGAAGACTTTGAGCGTTCTGGTCTGGCCGGCGTAATCGCGCACCGTGGCTTCGACCCAGGGGAACTTACCGCTCTGAAGGGTCGCGAGGTTCGCCCCGCCGCTGAGGGGCGGGGTCGGTTCGCGGAAGATGACGGGCAGAGGTTGCGTGGAGAAGGCGTTGTTCGGGAGTTCGACGGAGGCTGCCTGCGGCGGGTAGACGTTTTCGATCGAGTACGAGAGCCGCGCGTGCGCGACACCGGTATAGGGCGCCGGAATCTGCGTGATCGGCAGATTGAGGAGGTTGTCCTCGTCGTTGAGCCATTTGACGTTGTCTTCGGCCCAGAGGGAGAGATCATACTGTACATCCTCGATGACCGGAATCGTGCAGAGAACGGTCGCCGACCGGCCGAAGCCGTTGCGCTTCGCGAAGGTCGCCTCGTCCCCGTCGATCGGGTCCGCGTTCAGGTCGTTGTCCGACTGGCTGTAATCCTCGAGCCGGAAATTCCGGTACCAGAAGGTGTCCGGGAAGGGCCCCGCAAAGCCTGCGGGCGGAGGATCGATCCGGAACTTCCATTTCCATCCCTGTTCGGACGTCGGGCAGTTGCCGAGATCAAGATCCAAAATTTTTATATATGCATCTCTATCGTTCGGAGCGGCGTCGAGTTCCTCGAAGGTCTTGACGGAGTTCTGAATGAATCCGCTGTAATCGGGGTCGAACGTGAGCATGTTCTGAATCGGCGGCGGAAAGACCAGCACGCTGTTGGGTTTTCCCTCGTCTCGCTTTGAAACGAGCTTGATCAACAGGTTCGGCAGGTCGTTGTCCTCGATCCAGATTTTCCCTTCGCCTCCGGGAAAACGCTGGGAAGGATCGATCGGATTCGTCTCGTCGTATGTGTACGGAAACGGCCGGGCCGTTCCCGGGTCGCGGCCGAGGTCGCCCAGGTTCATTCCGTAGGTCGTTTCGGGGGAGTCTTCGACGATATTCGGACAACCGGGATTCAGGATGTTGTTTTTGTCCCAGACGAAGACGGAGTATTTCATTTCGCCGAGGCAGTCGTTCGGGAGAAAAACGTGCTTTGCAAGCGCCGAACCGCTGAGGGAAAGCGCCGCACTTCCGATCCAGTCCCATTCTTCGGTGGGGGTCCAGACCGAGGTCGCGTCGGCAGGGCCGTTCATGCGGCCGATGGCAAATCGTGACGTCAGCATGCCGCCGTCGTTGTCCTCGGCGATGAGATCGCTGGGCTTGAAAAAGTCGCCGGTCGTCGCGGGTCGGGCTGTGGAACCCGTTCCGGGTTTTCGGCCGAGGTCGGGAAAATGACCGATCGCGTTTCCCGAAGGACCGCTGATGTGGGGCGGCGTGCGGTCTCGCCAGTTGATCTTGAAGGTTGCCGTTCCCTCCGGTTCTTTTTTATTGCCTGTTTTATGCGCATCGAGAGCCGATTTGACCGGAGCGTTGTTGTAGCAGATATTCGCCGTGACCCGCTTATGATCGCGCTCCGTTTTCGTCCGATCGGGATCCGCGGGCGTGGGGTCGGGAACCTCGTGCTCTTCGCAGACCGAATCAGGGCAGGGGCGTTTGCCGCAGTCGCAGGTGAAGTGAGGGCCGGGCCAGGATGTGACGGGATCGACATACCGCCAGCCGCCGTTGATTCCGGCGAGATACGAGATCGAATCCGGCTTGTCGTGGGCGGGTTCGTTGAGAGCGGAGGCACCGCTCCAGGTGAGGACGGTGTTGTAGTGCCATTTCGCATCCGTGTGATCGTGAGTCTGATTGTTGCAGCCGCCGGGACAGGGCCCGCGGGCGAGAAACGCGTATTTCCGGTAGAACTTGTCGACGTCGTCCGCTCCGCTGGGGCCACCCAGGATGACTTTGGGGGTGCTCAGCATCGCCTGGAGCCGTCCGAGCGTCGCATGGTCGAAATGGTTGGAGAGGATGTTCATCAGTTCCGACCAGACCACGAACAGCGTCGTCGGGGAGGGGGTGACGATGTGGATGTTCGTGATCGCATCAACGTCCTCGTACGTGTTGACAGGCGAGTCGCCGAAGTCGGAGGTGATCGTGATGAAGCCGGGGGCGACGAGTTGATTTTCGATCTGTCCCCATGCGGAACCGCCCGCCAGGATGAAGCAGATGAAGACCAGGGAAAGATGGATGCTGAACCGGTTTGACCGCGTCATTTCAAACCTCCGTGCGACTGTGTCGTGTCATTCGGTTGGCCGAAGAGTTCCAGGGCGGCTTGTCGGGAAAGGCTTTCGATGCTGGTTGCGCAGGCTTCGGCGTTCGAGCCTGCCTGCCCGGCCACTTCCCGCTCGAGGCGGGACAGAAACGCCGGGATGAAGGCGGATTCGACTCCACGGAAGGCCGCGAGCAGGCACTGTTCGAGGTCGTGTGCGGCGACGGCCTGGCCGAGGCGGGTTCGGAGAACTCCCAGGAAAAAGTAAGCCCGGGGGGCGAGCGCAGGCGATTCCAGGGCTTTCTGAAGGGGTTCCTGCGCGGCGACTGCGTCTCCCTGGCGGAGCAGCAGCAGGCCGGCGATATAGGAGAGCCACGGGTGGCCGGCGTGCAACGCAAGCGATTTCCAAGCCTCGGCGTCCGCATCCGGGATTCCGAAGATGACCGCGTGAAGGAAAAGGCGGGCGAGCGCGATGAGCCGGCCCGGCGGATGGCGTTCCGAAAGCCGGTCGAACTGGACCCACGTCCAGAAAACGGCTGCGGGGAGAAGGAGAAGGCCGAGAACCAGCAGGCTGCCCGAAAAGGGGTAGGCTTTCCAGACGAGGATGAGGCGACGGTGCAGGGGTTTCACCGGGGAGCCGGCGAAAGATGCGCCTGCCACGGCCGCCGCCTTCAAAGGCATATCGGCCGCGTCGTAGGCGTCCGACAGGGCCGGGAGGAGATCGGGAGGGAGGGTGGACGTTGCCGTGAGCCGTTCGAGATCGCGGAGAGCCTCGAGCGGTCGGTTGATCTTCAGAAGCGCCTTTCCGCGTTTCAAAAGAAGATCGGGGCGGCCGGGAAACTCCTGCAGCAGCTTGTCGAGGGCGGTCACGGCTGCGAAATAATCGCCTTTGCCGAACTGGGTGTCGAGCGAAGACAGGAGCGAGTTGATCTGCCGGAGTTTCCCGATTCTGGCTTTGAGTGCGAGTGCTCGGCCGTGCGCGGGCTCGCGTTTGAGAAGATCGTCCAGGAGCGTGTCGGCAGTGTCGAGATCGCCCCGGCCGAAGGCCGCCTGGGCACGAAGAAGGAGGGAGGCGAGCGAGTAGGTCACGACGTCGTACGCCCGTCCGGTCGAAGGGGCGATGCTCACGCCGGTTTCCTGGTATTTCTCGATCGTGTCTTTCACCTTCTGGAGCTCTTCGAGCGCCTTTCGGGCATCGGCGTTCGTCGGATCGACGGCGAGGACTTCACGGTATTGTTTCTCGGCGTCGGGAAGATTGCCGGCGCTCTGGTAAAACTGGGCCGAGCGGAGGGCCGCGGCGACGCGCTGCGCTTTCGCCTCGGCGATCAACCGGGAAAGGCGGACGACGTCGGGGTCGTCGGGAGCCACGGCCCGGGCCTGTTCCAGGTGGGTTCCCGCGGCTTTGAGGTTGCCGCTGCGGAAGTAGAACTCGGCCTTTTCGAGCCATTGTCTGATGGCTTGGGGAGCGGCAAGAAGCGGGATGGATATCGAAACGAGAACGAGAACGGCATACCGAATGATATGCAATGTACGACATCCGTGGCCGGGACGGAGCATTCCCATCAACTCGTTCCTCTGATTTCAACTCTTGTACCATGATACCCCATAACCGGAGATTTTCCCACCATTCGGGAGAGAGGGGGATTCCTTTGACATTTCCCTGGCGCTTTGCTAGATTGCATCAATACCGGCGGGCATGTGCCCATGCCGTGCCGGGGCCCGTTTTCCGTTGACCGGATTCCAATTCGGGGCCATGGGCCCCACAATGACGAGGAGGCTTTACACGATGCCGCTGGTCACAACGAAGGAACTGTTCGCACGTGCACTCAAGGGCGGGTATGCTATCGGCGCGTTCAACGTGAACAACATGGAGATCGTCCAGGGAATCTTCGAGGCGGCGATCGCCGAGAAGTCGCCCCTGATCATCCAGGTTTCGGCCGGGGCCCGCAAATACGCGCGGCACGAGTATCTGATCCACCTGATTCAGGCTTCGATCGAGATGGCGAAGAGTTCCGGGATCGACATCCCGATCGCCCTTCACCTCGATCACGGCGATGATTTCGAGATCTGCAAGAAGTGCATCGACGGCGGTTTTACCTCGGTCATGATCGACGGGTCGAAGCACAGTTTCGAGGAGAATGTGAAGCTGACGAAGCAGGTCGTCGATTACGCCCATGCCCGCGGCATCAGCGTCGAAGCCGAGCTCGGCAAGCTGGCCGGGGTTGAGGACGCGGTGTCGGTTTCGGAGAAGGACGCGGTCTACACGAATCCCCGCGAGGCGAAGGAGTTCGTCGAACGCTCCGGGTGTGACTCGCTGGCCGTCGCGATTGGCACCAGCCACGGGGCCTACAAGTTCAAGGGCGATGCGAAGCTTGACTTCGAGCGCCTCGCCGAGATCGAGCAGGCCGTTCCGAATTTCCCGCTGGTTCTGCACGGCGCCAGCTCCGTGCCCGAAGATCTCGTCGCCATCTGCAACAAATACGGCGGCAAGCTCCAGGATTCGAAGGGCGTGCCCGAGGACATGATCGCCCGGGCGGCCACGAAGAGCAACGTCTGCAAGATCAACGTCGACACCGACCTCCGCATCGCGATGACCGGCGCCATCCGCAAGGTGTTCGCCGAGAATCCGGGCGAGTTCGATCCGCGCAAGTATCTCGGCCCGGCCCGCGACTCGATCCGCGAGGTCGTGCGCCGCAAGATGCGCCTGATGGGCTGCGCCGGCAAGGCCTGAGGTGCCCGACAGACGAACCGCGATCGCCGGGGCGGCGGCAACGCCGCTCCGGCCCGTGTTTTTCCGGGCAGGGCCGACGTCGGTCGCCCTTGCCTGCTTGCTCTTTCTCGCGCTGCTGGCGGCCTTCATGACCGGGTGCGGCGGCGGAGGAGGGGGAGACGGCGGAGACGCCGACCCGCTGGCGCCGGAGATCGGCGCCCAGGTCGACGGTTTCGTCGACGCCCTGAATGCCGAAAACATCGACGGCGCGATGCGTTATGTAGACTCGAATATATATTATTTTCGGGCCGGAACGAATGGGTTTCTGAGGTATTCCGCCTTTCAAGAATACCTTCGGAACTTCGTCGAATCCGCCAGCGGCATCATCCTGAGCATCGACGGCAGGGAGTTTACATCCAACGGTGAAACCTGGGCCCTGTGCGCCGGCACCTTGAACTGCTCCTGGAAAGATGCCGAGGGGAATGCACGAACGCTCACGGAACCTGTTCAGATCGAATGGCAGCGGATCGAACGCTGGGGGATCACGAAACTGTCACGGTACGACACGACCGGTCTGCAGTTTCCCCCCGCACCCTGACAAAGCATGATCCTGGAAAGAGGAGGCTGAGCGGCGATGAGCACTGAGACGAGATTCCGTATGTCCGATGGGCGACCCGCGATCGTATTCCGGCCGGACGGCGGCGCCATGACCTGGCAGGACTGGATGTGCCAGCCGGTCGCCCTGCTTGCTGAAGCGCCTGGCAATCCTGATCGGGTTGTTCTGCTGTCATTCCAGTCGGGGATGCCCCTCGCTTCGGTGAGCGTTTCGCCGGAATGTCGAACGGCCCTGAACTCCGCGAAAGCCCACGTTCTGGCTTCCGGTGACGTTCCCGAGTCGCAGGATGCCGATGCGGCGGTCGTGAAACTCGAGCCGTTCGACGCCTCGGGGTTCCTGCACGAAGGCATCAAAAAGCAGATGAGGGGCGAGCTGGAAGCGGCCGTCGAAGCATACGGCCGCGCCGAAGCCGAGGTGCCGGAACTGCCCCGCGCCGCGAACCTGCGCGGCCTGTGCCTGCGCCTCCTGGGTCGCAACGAGGAGGCGGAAGCCGCATATCGCCGTGAACTCGAGACGTCACCGGCCATGCCCGATGCGTTCGCGAATCTCGGCATCCTGTTCGCGCGCTCCGGCCGGAACGCCGAAGCCCGCGCCATGTTCGAGAAGGCGCTCGAACGCGACCAGTTCTACCTCAACGCCCTGCTGCACTTCGCCAGGCTGCTCGCTGCCGAGGGACAAAAGACTTCGCGGCTGTTCGCCTCGCTGAACATGCGCCTCCTGGGAGCCTGGGCCGACGCGCCCCAGGCGCAGGAGCATCTCCTTGCGATGGCATCCGCCTGCGGCGCCTCGCCCGCCGAGTTCGCCGCCCTGCTGCGGGCCGAAGCCGGCTGGCTGGCCGATCCCTTCGTGCTCCAGACGATGAAACGGTGCGAAATCCTGCGCCTGAACGGCGCGTATATCGCCACCCTCCGGGGATACGGCGTCCTGCTCGACCGCACGGCCGGCATGCCGTCGGCCGCGTTTTTCCGGAATTGGGTGGCGAGACGGAATTCGCTGATCGAGACGATGATCGGCGATATATATATACAAGAATGGAATAGTTTGAAGGCGGAGCTGCAGGCCCGCCACCCCGAACTCGCTCCGGCTTCTCCCGCCCCGGCGGCCGACGCCGGCCGCGACGGGCAACCCGAGCGTGACGGGGCGATGAGCCCCGAGGAGTTTTATTCGATCATCGTGACCGAGATGCTTCGCGACGGCCAGGTGTCGCAGCATGAAGCGGCCCTCCTGAACCGGTTCCGCGCGGCCCTCCGCATATCCGACCAGGCGCACGCCCGGATCCTCGACGAGGCGGTTGCCGCGACCCCGCGCAGTCCCATGACCGACGGCGGAGGCGAGTTCCGGAGCGAGGCGTTTCTTCGGCGGCTGGCGGCGGCCGTGATCCGAGACGGGAAAATCGACGAACTGGAGCGGAAGATGGTCGTTCTTGCCGCTCAGACGCTCAATGTATCATCCGATGCGGTCAAGGCCGCATTCCGCGAGGTGGCAGCATGAAACAGGACCATTCTTCGAAAGACAAGGACACTCCGCAGGCTTCCGCCTGGGAAATCGAGATCATCAAGTCGGTTGCGAAGCACCTGACCGACGAGGGCTACCGGTTCCAGTATCTGTCGGATGCCTGCCTCGAATTGTATCTCCAGGGCAAGAATCTCACGATGCGGATGCTCATCTACGCGCACAACAGGCATCTGGTGGTGCGCGTGCCGGGCTTCATCCGCAACGTCGAACTTCGCCGTCTCGACCTTCTGATGACTCTCATGCAGCTGATGGACGAGTATTTCGACATCAGGTTCGAGCTGGCGAAAGACGGCCAGAGCCTTTCGGCCGCCTGCACCCATATCGTCGAAGACGGCACGATGACGAAGGCCCAGTGCATGCAGACGATGATGGTCGTCGCCTATATCGTCGACGATACGTATCCGAAACTGATGCATATCCTCTACGGCACCCGGCAGCCCGTGGAAACGGGGGACGCGATCCCGGTGGTCGCCGACGATCCCGAGCCCGGGGACCCCGGTGACGGAGAGGAAGACGACGACCCGGGCGAATCGGAAGATCCCTCCGGCGAGAGTTCTTCCGGCCGCTCAACATCGGGTCACAGGCGCGGCAAATCGCCTCGCCACGACAAGGTGAACTGACCGAAGGAGTTTCACATGCGACTGTCCCTCCGCCTTCTTCTGTGCCTGTTCCTGATCGGAGCGTGCGCGATCCCTCCGGTCGCGGCCGATATGCCGAAACTGCCTTCCTGGTACGGATTCGACGCCTCGCTGGCCGATATCCCGAGAGTCGGCGTTCCGGTCGAGGTGCTTGCCACCGTTACCGCCCGCCTCGGCGACCTCGAAGACGTGGACGTATCGCTTCTTCTCCCCCAGGGATGGGCCCATGTCCCGCGGGAGGAGCCAAAGGGCCGCCTCGGCTCGGGTTCCAGCCGGCTTTTCCGCTTTGTCGTCACCCCCGCCGGTCCCCTCCCGAACGGCTCCATCGGCTGCAGGCTCCGCGTTCGCACCCCGAAGGCGGAATTGATCCGGGAAGCCGGCCGCCGTTTTCCCGAAGAGGCAAATAAAATAGCTCAAACGATAACTTCGTGGCCGGATATGCACGAGGCCTTCGCGGACATGGCGTTCGCCCTGTACAAAGAAGAAGGCTTCTATCCCCTCGGCCCGGACATGTGGATCACCTACGACGACAGACTCAGGCCCGAAGGGGCCGTCCGCGGGCCCTGCCTCTACCGTGACGTCATGATCACGCCGTTCCAGGCCCAGACCGACGTCGAGATGTTCGACAAGCTCCGGACGCTTCTCAAGAGCGATCCGAAGCTGGAGGCCTCGCTCGCCGAAAAGGGCATCGATCTCAAAAAGAAGAGATTCGACCAGCTTCTCGGCCTGTATGTGCTCGCCGTCGAGGCGTATCTGAAGGGCGATTTCCCGGCGGCCGAGGCCCTGCTGAACCGCTTCGCGAGCGAAAGCGGGGATGCGGCCGACGTGCCCGTCGAGTTGGCGGTCGCGGCCGAGAACCTGCGGGGACTCGCCGCATGGGCATCCGGCGATCGCAGAACGGCGGAGCAGGCTCTCCAGAAAGCCTTCTACAAGAACCGGAAACTCTCCGTGCAGCGATATGTATTGAGAAATATAGGACTGCTGATGATCGCGAAGGGCGATCGCTCGAGCGCCCGTGAGATGCTCCGGCTGGCGGTCGAAATGAAGCCGGCCTACGTCCTTGCCGGCGATGAATACGCCCGGTTGAAGGAACGCTGATTGGCGATCGATCCCGTCGCGGCGCTTCTCGAAGACCTGTCGTCGCCTGACCCGACGATCAGGTTCTCCGTTCTGTCCCGCGTCGAGGATGTCGAGTGGACGGCCGAAACGCTCGCGGCCTTCAAACGGCGCGCCGCGGCGGAAGCGGATCCCGGAACGCGGTTCCAGATGCAGAAGTTGCTGGCACGGATCGAGCGCAGATCCGGGACGGTTTCCGCCGGCGCCGACGGCGTCCTGGCGGAACTCGAAGCTCTCCTGAAGGACCCGGGGCGCGACGATCTGAGCCTCGCGATCGTCGTCGAGGGCATCCGGCGCGGCGAGGCGCCGCTCGCCGCGATTGCCCTCCGCGAAGCCGGCTGGTGGAACTTTTCGGCCGAACTGCTCCCCTCGATCCTTCAGTTCTTCAAAAAGTTCGGCTCGATCGAGGACGTGGCCCAAATCGAGACGATGTGCCGGCACGCCGATCCGCGCGTCCTGACGACGGCGGTCGAGGCGCTCGAGAAGCTGAGCCCGGACAGTCTGAAAGACCTGATCGTTCCATTGCTCGTGAACCCCATTCACGGCATCCGCTCCCGAGCGATCCGACTCCTCTACCGTTGGGATCCCCAGGAGGCGATGAACCACTTCGAGGCGGCGCTGTTTTCCGAAGATGCGAACGACCGCAACGCCGCTCTGTTTCAGGCGTTCTTTTTCCCGTTTCCCGAGATCGAGCCCCTCATGCTCAGATTCATCGCGATCGAGGATGCGCCGTCGCTGCTCGAGAAGGCCGGCTTCCTGTTCCGCGCGAATCCGGCTCCCGAAGAGCCCCTGCGGCTGCTCGAGGTTCGAGAAAACTGCCGCGGCGAGAAGCGGAGGATCGTCGGCGAGATCCTGTCGGGGGTGATCCGGTCTCTCCACCAGGCGGGGCTCGTTCAGAAGACGCCCGAGCAGTTGACGCTCGAACTCGAGGAAGTCTACCAGCGCCGGAAGGCCCGTCAGCTCATCGAAGGATGCAGGCTTTCTCTCGCCTCGCAGGACACCGAGACCCGGAAGCAGGCGGCGTTGCGCCTGTGCGATTTCGCGCGGCTCGGATACCCGGAGGCCCGAAAATGTCTCGACGAATGGATCGGCGGCGAGGCGGATGCCGATGTCCGCACCGCGATACGCTCCCGGCTTGCGGCCCTCGACGAGAAAGCCGCGGCCGCCGCCGACCTGGATCTGCAGAAGCTGCAACCGGAACAACGGATGCGACTGCTGGCCGGCCTCGACGGCGAGCGGTTCAAGAAACTGAGACCGAAACTGCGCGAGTTCATGCGGAACTGCACGCCCGAAGAGCGTCTTCTGACAGTGCAAGCCATCGGAAGGGTGGGTGACAAGTCCGATGCGCCGTTGATCACGGGGTATCTGACCGGCGGGGAGCACGCGGCCGCCGCCGCCGCGATCGAGGCTCTGGGCTCTCTCGACCTCGACGTGCTGTCGCCGTATCTTCCGAAACTGATCCAGCACCCGGCTGACGAAGTCCGGGCCGTCGCCGTCCGCGTATTCGCCCTGTTCGACAAGAAGCAGGCCCTCTCGCTGGTCGAGAAAATGTTCGCCTCGATCCAGCCCAGGCAACGGGCCTACGCGATCTCATGCGCCTCGCAGTTCGATTTTCCAGCGGTTCGCGAGATGCTGGTCTCCTCGCTTCAACGTGAACAGGATCCGGAAAATATCGGACAATATATAGCCATCTTCAAGGCGAACATGGACGAGGAACTCTGGATGAGCATCTTCAGGATCGTCGAGAACACCCAGGGGACGCGGCAGGAGATGCTGCTCGGCCTGTGCAGGGAGGCTGCGGAGAGCCTGTCTTCAGGCGGGCAACCCCAGAAGCATTTCGAGTTCCTGAAGGGAAAGGCGCGGGCCCGGTTCGAGGCGGAACGGGCGAAGAAAGCCACGGCCCAACCGTCGTACGCCCTGTCGAACATTCAGAAGATCCGGAAACAGCAGGCGGAAGGGGAAAAAGAGCCGAAAGCCGATCCTGGTCTGGTGCCGTTCGCGATCGTCTCGGTCCTCGTGGGGGCGGTCGCCACGGCGCTGATCTGGTTCCTGTTCCTTGCGCCCCCTTCGTCGCCGCCGAAAAAGCCGGGAAAAACGACGGAAACGGCACCCAAGCCGAGATTCGACAAACGGCCGAAAAACGTCTCTGGCACCGTCACCGGCGTTTCGTCGGACGGGAAGCGCTTCACCCTGAAACCCGCCGGCGCTTCCGGAGAAACCTATCTCATCGAGATCGGCACCGCTCTCGCCGCGCCGCCGGCAGCCGGATCGGAATTCAACGGCCAGATCAAGCCTCTTTCGAAAGAGGGCGACGAGATTCTCGCCCAGTTGGTCATGGCTTATTGAAGCCGGTTCCTTGACATTGGCGGTTCGGGGCACGTATGATGCCCCCATGAGCCAGTATGCGTGCGCGGGTGAAGCCAGGGGAGCCGTGTTCGTCCTCAGGAGCACCGGTTACCTGGATGAAAACGCTGGAATGTCCTTGAGAAAGGCCGTCGAAGAGGCTTTCCCCAAAGGATTCCGGAACTTCGTACTCAATTTCGCGGGCTCCCCCGTGATCAATTCACAGGGAATCGCGCAATTGATCGAAATCACCGAGATCGTCGTCGACGAGAAAAAAGGGAAGCTCGCCTTCACCGGCCTCAACGACCTGACGATGAACGTGTTCAAGATGGTCGGCCTTCTCAGGATGGGAACGGCTTTTCCGACCGAGGACGCCGCTGTCGGGTCGTTCTGACGTTCGGCCAATCGACAAAGCGCCGATTGGCGGCTATATTTAAGATAGGGCGGTTCCCCAGTCGTTTTATCTGTACAATATCGGGGACCCCGAGGTGAGGCAGATGGTCGAGAAAACGTCGATGATGTCCGCGAACAGGCTCGCCGAGATCCAGCGGTCGCTCGAGAAAACCGTCCAGCGGGTTGCGTCCGGCAAGCAGATTCTTTCCGCATCCGACGACGCGGCCGGCCTTGCGATGGCGATGGCCATCGAGTCGCAGGCGCGCAGCCTGACGGGGCAGATCGCCAACCGGCAAGACGAGATTTCGTTGCTCCAGACGGCCGAGGGAGGCATGTCCCAGATCGGCGAGATGACCCAGCGCATCCGTGAGTTGTCCGTACAGGCGGCAAACGGCACCCTGACCACCGAAGACCGACAGGCGATCCAGGCTGAGATCGCCCAGCTCAACGCCGGCATCGACCAGATCTCCGGCTCGACGAACTACAACACGAAGCCGCTTCTCGACGGCAGCCTGAACATCCAGCTCCAGAACGGCAACCGGTTCGCCGTTCCGGCTCTCGACTCGGCGACGCTCGGCACGTCGGCGATCGACGTCACGACCGTGAACGGCGCGAACGCCGCCATGACGGCCGCGGGGCGGGCGGGAGAATCCGTCGTTTCCGAACGCTCGCGCGTCGGGGCGATCACCAACGGCATCACCAGCGAGATCGCTGGACTCCAGCAGGAGCTCATGAACGCCCTTTCCGCGCAGTCGCGCATCAGCGACGTCGACATGGCGCAGGCCGTCCTGCAGATGACAACGCAGCAGCTCCAGCAGGAAGCCACGATGCGGGTTTTCAAAATCGATGAGGCTTCTCGCTCCAAGGTGCTTCAGCTGCTTTCCTGAATCATTCCTTGAAACCTTGGCGCCGCGGTCGTTGACCGCGGTTATTTTTTTCTCGGCGCGACGCGGCGGGTCGGAACGGCCGTGAACGGATCTTCCGGCCAGGGATGGCGCGGATACTGACCGCGCATCTCGCGTCTGAGCGCCGGGTATGCGTTCAGCCAGAAGCTGCGCAGGTCTTGGGTAATCTGGAGCGGCCTGCCGGCGGGCGAGAGCAGATGTACCAGCACGGGAACCCGCCCGTCGACGATTTTGGGCGACTCGGTGAGGCCGAACAGTTCCTGAAGTTTGACGGCCAGCACCGGAGGCCCCTTCTGCTGGTAATCGAGGCGGACACGGCTTCCGGAAGGCACCGGCAGGCGTTCCGGTACGAGCCGTTCGACGGCCTGCCGCTGTTTGTGCGTGAGGCGCGAGGTCACTTCCCGACACAGATCGAGTCGCCGGAGTTCGGCGAAACTTCTCGAGCCTCGGCAGATGTCCGGAAGGAGTTCCGACCACCAGCCGGCGTCGATGTGCGGAATGGCATATTCGGACGCGGCGCTGCGGAGCAGTTCGAGTCTCAGAAGAAACTGGTCGAACTCCTCGGGCCAGGCGAAGGCGCGGCGCGGGTCTTTCGCAGCTTCCGCCGCCAGGAGTCTCGATGCCGCCTCCTGTTCGTCGGGGGCGAGCGGTACGACCGTTTCTTCCAGCGGAAGATCGAGATATCGCTTCCGCCTGCGCGCGACGACCGCTTCCTTCGCTGGGTCGAAAAAGACCTCCCGCTCGGTTCCGACGGCATAGGGGAACAGCTCCTGGAGCCAGTCCGGCTCCACGGCGGATGCCCAGCGGATCAGCGCCTCGTTCCCGATGCCCCGGCCGGCGGCGGCGTCGGCTGAGGGAACGGTGATCAGTTCTGCGTTGCGCACGGAGCAGGCGGGGCTGAGGACGAGCCCGCGACCTCCCGCCATTCTGAACTGGAGGCTGTTTTCGGCGCGTCTGCGCGCCACCCGGTCGGGATATCCGGCCAGAATGGTCTTCAGCAACAGGGTTTCGCGAGCCGTTCCGGACGGTGCCGGCGCGCTTTTCCCGCGATTCCCGACCAGCGCCGACAGCTGCCGCGAGACGCGGTCGGCCGTTGCCGCGGCCCGCATGTCGATCCGGTCACCGGTATCTCGAAAACCGCATGAGCGGGCCTCTTCGAGAAGGTCCAGCCGCAGGAGGAGATCGCTGCGTGTGACGATGCGGGTCTCGCGGTCCTGTGTGCGCACGGCGAGATCCCGCTCCCCGAGAAGGGCCGCGAGATCTGCACCTTCCTGCGCCATGCCGTGCCCGGCGGCGAACAGAAGCATCCGCGCGAGGCGCGGAGCTGCCGGAATCTCGGCCATCTTCGCCCCGAGAGGGGTGATCGCGCCCGATCGGTCGAGGGCGCCGAGCGTTTTCAGGAGTTCGACGGCGGCGGCCATCGCCGGAGCCGGCGGGGCCTCGAACCAGCCGAAGGACGCCGGATCGGTCTTTCCCCAGGCTGCGAGCGTGAGAAAAACGCCGGCAAGATCGACGCGCTGGATATCCGGGGGCGTCGAATCGGGCAGAAGAGCGTGGTCGGATTCGGGCCAGAGGCGGAGCACCCGGCCTGGGCCGAGACGCCCGGCGCGGCCGGCTCGCTGTTCGGCGCTCGCCTTGCTGATCCGCTCGAGTTGCAGTTTTTCGAGGCCCGTCTGCGGGTCGAGCCGCAGGATGCGGCACCAGCCGCTGTCGACGACGGTCGTGATCCCTTCGATCGTCAGCGACGTCTCGGCAATATTTGTAGATATAATAATTCTTCGTTTTCCGGATGGCTTCAGTGCATCGTCTTGCCGGTCGAGGGGAAGGCTGCCGTGCAGGGGCACCAGCGAGACGTCGCGGGCCGCGGTCGACTCCGAGAGGAGGCCCGTGGTTCTGGCGATTTCCCCGGCGCCCGGCAGAAAGACGAGCATGTCGCCGCGAAGCGGATCGTTCGCCAGTTCCCGGACCGCCGCGTCGGCCGCCGCTTTGCAGATGTCGGAGCCCGGCTGCTTCAATGCCCATACGCGGGTCACGGGGTGGAGGAACCCTTTGCCCTCGAGCGACGGGCAGGGGGAGAGAAAGCGGCAGATGGGCGCAGGATCGAGCGTGGCTGACATGACGAGGATCCGAAGGTCCGGCCGCACCGTCTGCTGGATCTCGCGCGTCATGGCCAGGCCGAGATCGGCCTGCAGGCTGCGTTCGTGAAACTCGTCAAAGATGACGAGGCCGACGCCGTCGAGGAACGGGTCGCCTTGGAGCCTGCGCGTCAGGAGCCCTTCGGTCAAGACTTCGAGCCGGGTGGCCGGCCCGGTGCGCTTGTCGAACCGGACCTGGTACCCGATCGTCTCGCCGAGACGCGTTCCGTGAAGCGCCGCCATCCTGCGTGCCGAAGACAGTGCCGCCACGCGGCGGGGCTGGAGCATCAGGATGCGCTTGCCGGCCAGCCAGGTTTCGTCGAGGAGGGCGAGCGGCACGATCGTCGTCTTGCCCGCGCCGGGCGCGGCCGTCAGGACAAGGTTTTGTCCCTCCGCCAGGGTGCGGCGGATGCCGGGGAGCGTTTCCGTGATGGGAAACAAGGGCAGGCCATTGCGCATTACGATGCGGCCTGGGGCGATTCGGGCGGGGTGGGGGCGGACGCGCGGGTGAGGACGAGCAGGGTGATGTCGTCTTCCTGCATGGTGTCGGCCGTGAGATCGCGATGCCAGGCGAAGATGCGTTCGCAGCTTTTGCGCGCGTCGTCGCAGAGGCGGGCGGCGATCTCCTCGCTCATGCGCTGGTATCCGATCGGCTGGCCGCCGATCTTCGCCTCGATGATGCCGTCGGTGTAGAACACGACGCGGTCGCCCGGCTGAAGATCGGTCTCGGCGGGAGTCAGCAGGTTCTTCTTCATGCTTCCCAGGGGCATTCCGTGCAGTTCGAGGAAAAGCGGCGGCTCGCCGGTGCGGAATTTCACCGGGTAGTTGTGTCCTGCGTTCGCATACAGCATCTTGTTGTGGACGGGGTCGAGAATGGCGAGAAAACAGGTCATCATGCGCTTCCGCTTCAGCGTTCTGAATAAAACTCGATGTATAACTCCAAGTATTGATTCCGGAGTCGTCGGCTCCTCGCTCTCGCGCTCGACGAGCGCTTTCGCCATGGCCATGACGAGAGCCGCCGGCACGCCGTGTCCGGAGACGTCGCCGACCAGCAGGAGAACTCTGCCGTCGGGCAGTTGCTGGAGGTCGTAGTAATCGCCGCCCAGAGCGGTCATCGTATGCGATTCGCCGTAGATCGAGTACTCTCCGGCCTTCACCTCGTTCCCAGGGAACAGGCTCTCCTGGACGATTTTCGCGACTTCGAGGTCGGCGAGGCCTTCCATCACGCCGTTGAACGTCCGTGCAAGGTCGCCCAGTTCGTCCTGGCCGGCGTCCGGCACGCGGTGCGAGAATTTTCGCTGGCTGATCGCGGCGACGCCTGTGGTCAGTTCCCCGATCGGCGTGAGGAACCGCTGGGAGAGGTGGACGCCGAGGAATATACTCATCACGACGATCATGCCGGCAAACATCCAGATCCGCCGCTCGAGCAGCTTCATTTCCTCGATGATCGGCGCTTTCGGCACGAGGCCGATCAACAGATGGTTCGCCAGTTCTTTCGGCTTGATGCCGGTCGCGAGCCAGCTCTGGTTGAGACCGGTGAGCTGGCCGATCGTCGTCGACTGCCTGAGCTTCAGATCGGAAAGGAGGGGGGCCAGCCGTTTCGCGAGAGGAAAATCTGCCGGCGTATTTTTCTCGCTCGAGTTCCAGGCATACATGCGCAGGCCCGGCAAGGCCCGCTGCGATGGCACGAGATATTTCGATAAATAGACACACTCGAGGGCGAACTTCCTCCAGTAGGAAAGCATGATGTGGGTGACACGGCCGGTCGAATTTTTGACGGGGAGCATCAGCATCCAGGTCTCGTTGCCGGCAAGCGACAGGTTCAGCACCCGGCCGATCTCACGGGTCAGGTTGGTCGCAAGGTTTTCCCCATGCGAGAGGGTTTCCATGATGAGGGATGCGGTGTCGAGCTTGCCGGAGAATTGTTCCTGGTTCAGATTGGCGATGACCTGGGCGCCGACGATACCCATCATCTTCCGCGCTCGCCGGCCCTCGGCGCCCGATTCTCTGTCGAGGTCGACGGCGACTTCGCCGGAGGCATCATACAAAACCATATTGTTCGACAGATACCGCTTGTTGAAGAACTTCATCACTTTTCGCACGCGACTGAGATTATTGCCGTCGGTCTGGCAGGTGTTGACCAGTTTTGCGAACGTGATCTCCATCATGCCGCGCATCTGGGGAAATCGGGCGTCGAAGGCCCGTAGGGCCCGTTCGCATTCGTCATGCGTCTGGCGGATGCGGGCTTTGTATTTCTGATTCAGATAATCCATGCCGGCAAAGATGACGACGGCGAGGGGAATGCCGCTCGCAAAGCCGAACAGGACGACGAGCCGCCACCTGATCGGAAACTGGAACCGGACGCCGCGAACCATCACGAGATAGCTGACGACGGTGCAGGCGGCGAAAAAGAGGGTGGCGATCGCGGTGAAGAGCAGGCGTGTCCAGGTGAAGTCGGCGGCGACACTCCTCGGCCGGCTTGCCCAGAGTCGTGACGTGGAAGAGAACGGCATTACGGTGAAGAGCTTGTCGCCGATCAGGTGGTGCTCGCGGGTGGATCGCTGATACTCGCCCAGGGCCAGCGCAAGATCTGGCGGTATGGGAGCCTGGGAGTTGAGATCCTGGATGCCGACCGTGACGCCGAGGCGGCCGGCACGGGTCTTCATGAAGCGGACCATCAGGTCCCGGAGTGCCAGCAGAGGCCAGTCGGGAACGTGATTGGCGTGGATGAAGATGCAGCCCTTCGGTGAGGTGGTATACCCGAACCATCTCCCCGTTTCGAGGAAAGACGCTTCGAAGAGGCTTCGATGGTAGAGATTCATGCGTGCAAGCGAGGCTTCTCGGCCGATGAACGTCTGGAACATCGGCCACATCTGCGCCATTTTGGCGCGCATCGCGTCGTTTTCGTTTTCGTCCGGCATCGCCCGTGGATTTTTCGATACGGCCTCATGCAGTCTTTTCACGAGCAGTTTCGACGGATTGCCGCCTGTCAGTTCCGGAATGATGTTGCCCTGGGAGTCGGTGACGGTGAACCTGAGAACGCCTGGAAACCGTTTTTCGAGAGCGATGATTCCCCGGCGAAGGATCCCTGTTCTGTCTTGTGATGCGTCGGCTATGAAGCGAAGCTTGGAGACGAGCCTGCTGAGGAGTTCCGGGGTGTTTTCGCGTTTGCGGAAGGTCAGGAGGACGTTGTCGAGAAGCTGATACGATTCCTCGATCGACTCCTGTTCGACGGTGTTCCAGCGGATACCGAGACCGTAAGCGACGAGCAGTACCGGCAACGCGAAAAAGACGAGGCATGTTGCGAGCCATCTCATCAGAATGGGCCAACGGTTCATCTGCAGCCTGTCTCCGGATTCATTCGGGATTTTCTCACTATACCATTTTCATCCCCCTTGAATCACGGAGATCGCGAAGGACACGGCGGTTTCGCAGAAAAAACTGCGGTGATGATTTCCGATTTGCAGGGGCTCATCTGCGGAATGGTTCCCGAAAGGAAGCCCCGATGACGGAGCGCTGAGGCCCCTTTGTGCGCAGGAAGCGATCCGGTCATTTCGGAAACTCCGTGATCGTCGTTCTTGACAGAGGGCGTGGGCGAACATATACTTACTGATAAGTAACCTACTATTTAGTAAATATGATGGAGCGCAGGGATGATGCCGCCAAAGGTTGATTCGGTCTTGTCTTCCGGGGGGTCGCAGATGCGGGAGCGGCTCCTGGAGGTCGCATTGGAGTTGTTTTCCAGGCATGGCTACGGCGGGACAACCGTCAGCGCGATCGTTGCCGCCGCCGGGGTCACCCAGCCCATGCTCTATTACTATTTCAAAAACAAACAGGCGTTGTTCGAAGCGCTGGTCGAACAGGCGCTGATCGGCTACGACCAGCTTCTCCAGCACGACCTGCCCGCCCGCCTGTCCGCCAGGGAGCAACTTCTCGAACTGTGCCGGCAGGGGCTCCTCACATCCGGGCGAAATCCCGTCATGACGAGGCTGTTGTTCAGCCTGGCGTTTTCCCATTCCGAGGAAGTCCGAATCTGCGAGCGTGTCGATGCCGTCGTTCAGCGGTTTCTGAAGACTCTGGAGGGGATCATCCGCCGGGGCATCGCCGCCGGAGAACTGATGGATGCGGATCCTGCGGACCTGGCCTGGGCCATCTATGCCGTCCTGTTCCGGGCGATGGAGTCCTCTCTGATCGACGTGCCGACGAATCCCGGGGTCGAGGGAATGATCCGGGTGATCGCGAACATCCTGCTTCCGCCTCCGGACCAAGAACGTATCCCTGCTGGACGCGCGAAAAGCCGGCCGGCGAAACGGCGCAAAGAGTAATATATATGTTTTACTATTCAAATTGCGTAGCATTTGGTGATTCGCGATGGCTCGGAGAACATCGATGAAGCCGGACGGCATGCGTATCGCATTCCTCGCTCTCGCGGCCGCTCTTGTCGGGCTGTCCGGCTGTGCGGACGGGGAACGGCCGGTGATGAAACGTCCCGTACCCGTGACCGTCGGAACCGTATCCGACCACGAACAGGCGGTTTCGCTCAGATATTCGGGAACCATCGAGCCGGGAATCGTCGTTCCCGTGGCCTTCCGGACCGGGGGATACGTGAAACGAATCGCCGAAATCGTCGAACCCGGGGGGGGGCCGAGGTTCCTGCAGACCGGCGATCGCGTCGCTTCGGGGGCTTTTCTGGCCCAGGTCGAGGACCGCGAATACCGCTCGCGCATGTCTCAGGCGCAGGCGGGCGTTCTCGAAGCACAGTCGGGACTGGTTGCGGCCCAGGCCCAGGCCTCGGCTGCGGAGAACACCGCCCGGCAGGCGCAAGACGATTATCAGCGCGCCGAGCGGCTGTTCGCAAACGACACCATTACCCGCGTCGATCGCGATGCGGCCCGGACGCGCAGTCGCAACGCGGACGAAGCCCTCGCCGCCGCCCGGGCTTCCGTCGAGGCCTTCCGGGCGAAAATCCAGGCGACGCAGGCCATGGTGCGGGAGATCGAATCCGTGACGAGCGACACTTCGGTGCGATCGCCTCTCGACGGATTCGTCCTTTCCCGGAATATCGAGCCCGGGAGCCTCATCGGCCCCGGAACGGTGGGGTTCGTCGTTGCGCAGATGGATCCGCTGAAGCTCCGGTTTTCCATTCCCGACCGGCTCTTGGACAAGGTGTCCGTTGGCATGGAACTCGAAGGCAGGCTCGATTTCCGGCCGGAATACCCGGTGCGGGGAAACGTGACGAACGTTGCCCTGAGCGCAGATCCGAAGACGCGCCTGTTCGACGTCGAGGTCACGATTCCCAATCCCGAGGGTATTCTGAAACCGGGAATGATCGTCCAGATCGGGTTGCCTCCGGACATGGGGAAAGGCGTCGGGCTGATCCCTCTTGAATCCATCGTTCCGGGGCCTGGCGACGGGGAAACCTTCGCCGTATTCCAGGTGACCGCCTCGGAGGGAAAAACCATCGCCCGCCGGCGAGAGGTAAAACTCGGACGGCCGGTGGGCAACCTCATCTCCGTCGATTCGGGCGTTCTTCCCGGCGAAAAAATCGTCATTTCGGGGGCGGCGTTCCTCGAAGACGGCGACCAGGTCCACGTTGTCGATGAGTCGAGGTGAGGCGAGGCCATGTCATCGCATCTCTCCGCCACTCCTCAGGAGGAAACGTCGCTCCAGACGGTCCTTCCCCGGTTTTTTGTCCGGTCCAGGCAGGTCGCCTGGGTTCTGCTGATCTCGGTCCTGCTCTGGGGGGTCTACGGATATTTCGGCATGCCCCAGCGCAAGGATCCGGAAATCCCGGTCCATCTCGCGGTCGCCATCACGGCCTGGCCCGGGGCGTCGGCAGAGAAGATCGAACAACTGGTGACCAGGCGGATCGAGACGAAGGTCGCCGAGAACGCGTGGGTCGAAACCATCGAATCGACGTCGCGCACGAACGTGTCGATCGTGTTCGTGACCCTCGACAAAAGGCTTGCCGAGACGGGCAGGGAGTTCGACGACATCGCGCTCAAGCTGAACGCCGTTCCCCTTCCGGCCGGGGCAGGGCCGATCAATTTCATCAGGGATTTCGGCGACACGTCGGCGCTGATGCTGACCGTCGCGAGCCCCCTCGTCGACGAAAAAGAGATCGAGGTCCGCGCCCGGTTTCTCCAGGATGAAATCCTGAGCCTGCGGGCTGGCACCTCCTCGACCGAGAGGGTTTCCGCCGTGCTGTGCCTGCCGCATTTTCCCGTGCGGGATTTCCTGGCCCGGCCGGTTCAGCTGTTCGCTCAATTTCTGCAGGAGAAAGCCCGGGCGACGGATATTCGTACGTTCGAGATCGCCGGCATGGTGGGGGCCGATTTTTCCAGCCCGCTGCCCGACGAACGGCTCAATGAGCTGATCAAGGCGTTTCTCGAGGACAACATGCGGTGGCCGGAACTCTCGCTCGAAGCCTGGGAGCCGTTCCTCGTGCGTGACCCCGCCGCGACGCGTGAAGCCATGGCCGCGGTGGCAGGGCCGAAGTTTTCATATAGACAGCTCGATACCATGACCGAGCTGATCGAAAAAAACCTCAAGACGCTGCCGCAGGTCTCGAAGGTCAACCGGGTCGGTCTGCTCCAGGAGGCGATCTACCTGGTCTTCAAGCAGGAACGGCTTGCCGCCCACGGGCTCAAACTCGCCGATCTCCCTGCGTTGCTCGAGGCCAGGAACCGCCTTCAGCCGGGGGGCATGCTGAGTATCGCCGACCGCAACATCATGATCGAGGGATCGGGCGCCTTCCAGACCCCGGAGGAGCTCGGCAATGTGCTCCTGTCGGTCGGGAACTCCGGAACGCCGCTCTATCTGCGCGATCTGTTCGAGCAGTTCCGCGGCTACCAGGACCCGCCCAGATTCCTGAACTATCTCTCGAAGCCCGATGCGCGGGGCACATGGAAGCGGTTCCCCGCCGTCACGATCGCCGTGCAGATGCGTCCCGGCGAAAAGATCGGCCGGTTCGGCGCCGAGATAGACAGGGTGCTCGAATCCCTCCGCCAGCAACTTCCGGCCGAGCTGATTCTCGAGCGGACCTCGGATCAGCCGGTCCAGGTCAGCGAAAACATCCATCTGTTCCTCAAGAGTCTGATCGAAGCCGTCATCCTGGTGGTCCTGATCTCCTGGATCGGGTTCTGGGACTGGCGGACCGCGCTGCTGCTGGCCGCATCCATCCCCCTCACGCTGGCGATGACCTTCGGCATGATGCACCTGCTGCGCATCGATCTCCAGCAGGTGTCGATCGCCTCGCTGATCATCGCGCTGGGCCTGCTTGTCGACGTCCCTGTCGTGGCGGGCGATTCGATCAAGCGGCTGCTGGGAAACGGCGTTCCGTCTTCCCAGGCCTGCTGGCTCGGTCCCTCGCGGCTCAACAAGGCGCTGTTCTTCGCCACCCTCACGAACATCGTGGCGTATCTGCCGTTTTTGATGCTGTCCGGCAACGTCGGTCGGTTCCTGTACAGCCTGCCCGTCGTCATCACCTGCTCACTTATAGCTGCTAATATTGTATCGCTGACGTTCGTTCCGCTGGTCAGTCGCTCGCTGCTGCGCCCCGTGCCCGAGCCGTCGATCGCCGAGTTGCGGAAATCCCCGCTGTATGCGGCATACGGGCGGCTCATGGAGACGGCCGTCGCCCACCGGAAGAAAGTCCTGCTGCTTGCGCTCAGCCTCCTGGTGCCCGGTGCGATCGCCTTTTCGAGCCTTCCGCGGCAGTTCTTCGCGAAGGACCTCTCGTATCTGAGTTACGTCGACGTCTGGCTTCCGGATGACGCGCCGCTTTCCGCGACGAACGAGATCGCCGCGAAGGCGGAGAAGGTCATCCGTGACACGGCGGAAAAGTGGGGAGCGGAACATCCCGGCATGAGCGGAGCCACGGGGCGGGTGTTGGCGAATCTGACGACGTTCGTCGGCGGAGGCGGACCCAGGTTCTGGTTCTCCGTCTCGCCCGAACTGCAGCAGCTCAACTACGCCCAGATTCTCGTCGAAGTCACCGACAAGCACGTCACCCGGTTCCTGGTGCCGCGTCTGCAGGAAGCCCTGTCGGAGCAGGTTCCGGGCGCCCGCTTCGATGTCCGGCAGCTGGAAACCGGCGAACCCGTCGGAGTGCCCGTTTCCCTGCGTATCTTCGGGCAGGATCTCACGGAGCTGCGCGAACGAGCGGCGGGCCTCAAAAAACTGCTCTCCGCATGCCCGTTCTCGGAGCGCGTCCGAGACAACTGGGGAACGCCCAATCTGACGCTCTCGCTCGAAACGCTCGGCGACCGGGCCAACCTCTCCGGCATCACGCATCTCGACGTGACATCGGCGGCGGCGATCGCGGTGAACGGCTTTCCCCTGACGAAATACCGGGAAGGCGACAGGGAAATCCCGGTCATAGCCCGCTCCGCCCTTGAGCAGAGGGCCCACCTCTCGGATCTCGAAAACCTGTATGTGTTCTCGCTCCTGACGAACCAGCGGCAGCCGCTCGGCCAGGTCGCCAATCTCCAATACCGGCTGAAGCCCGAGAAGATTCAGCGGCGCAACCAGTTCCGGTGCGTGACCGTCTCGTGCTTCCCGGCGGAAGGCTATCTGCCCTCGCAGGTGATCGCGTGGCTCCGGCCCGGGCTGGCTTCGTTCGCCGAATCCCTTCCCTTGGGATATCGCCTTGAAATCGCCGGCGAACAGGAAAAGCAGGATAAGGGGTTCCGGGAACTGGCGGTCGTGCTCGGCGTCTCAGTCTGCATGATCTACCTGGCGCTCGTGTTCCAGTTTTCCCACGCGCTGAAGCCGCTCATCGTGTTCGGGGCGATCCCGTTCGGAATGCTGGGCGCCGTCCTGATACTGCTCTGGCAGGGCGCACCGTTCGGATTCATGGCGTTTCTTGGGGTCGCCAGCCTGATCGGGGTCATCGTCAGCCACATCATCGTGCTGTTCGACTTTATCGAGGAGGAACGCGAACGCGGCGCCGGCCTGGAGGACGCCCTGCTCGACGCTGGCATCATGCGGCTGAGACCCGTCATGATCACGGTCGCGGCGACCCTCATCGCCCTGCTGCCGCTCGCCAGGCACGGCGGCCCCCTCTGGGAACCCCTCTGTTACGCCCAGATCGGCGGCCTCGCTGTCGCAACGCTGGTCACGCTTCTGCTGGTTCCGACCCTGTATGCCGTGTTTGTCAGGGATCTCGGCCTCGTCGAGTGGCCGGAGCCGGGAAAAGAGAACCGGCAGGAATGATTATCGAATTCTGCTGGATGATGTTCCCCGGGCGCCCTGAGCCTGTCGAAGAGGGCGAGAAGTTCGTGCTTCGACAGGCTCCAGCACGAACGGGTCCGTGAAAACCGGCTTGTGCCGCGCAGAGATATATAGAAAATAGAATTATATTCCCGGATGAGGCGCGAAGAAACGCCCTGCCCTGCGAAAGGCCGTTTCCGGCCTTTTCGCAGGGCGGTGGTCGTCAGCGGAAGATCCGCTTGAAATTCTCCAGGCTGACGGCTTTCTCGAGTTCGATGTCGATGCCGTTGTACGGATCGACCTTGATCCAGTCGGGGAGTTCGTAGCCGATCTTCATTTTGCCGGTTTCGACCCAGGCATACTGCTTCTCGTAGGGATCGTAGTAGACATCGCAGTTCGGATAGTAGATGTAACCGAATTTTCTTCTGTATCCCCAGGCCGGGGCGTGAGCAGGCGGTCCGCGGCGTTTTCCGAAATTCTTTTTGCCGTAGGTGTAGGGAAGGCGCTCGTAATTGATCCGGTGATACTCATACGGGGTTTCGCCGCCGATCCTGATCCGTTCTGTTGCGCCACCCACCGTGTAATGAGCCGGAAGACTGGGGCCGTGGTGCCATTTCCCCGAATCGATCCAGAAATACGTGCGGGTCGTGCGGTTGTAATACACGTTCTGGTTCAGGAAATGGTCGTATTCGTAGGCGACGTTCTTCGGGTGCGGAGCATCTTTTCGCTCCTTCGCCTTCTTGTTCTCGTGATGCTGCTTGGCGAGCGCCTCCGTTTGCGGAAGCAGCAACATGGCGCCGATCACGGCGACCTGGAAACAGTTCATCCAGCGGTTTCTCATCTCAATCCTCCTCTATCAGTTTGGAAAACGCAACCCAGTATATCACGCTCTTCAGCCCAGTGCGCGTAGGGGCGGGTTTGAAACCCGCCCCTATAGAACCTCAACGTGCGTTGCTGCCCGGCTGACGTCAGGCCTTGTCGGTTTTTTCCGGGTAGTTGATCGTGAGGTGGAGCTCGCGGAGCTGCTTCTCGGTGGCCTCGCAGGGGGCGCCCATCAGCAGGTCCATCGCGTTCTGGTTCATCGGGAAAGAGATGACCTCGCGGATGTTCGGTTCGTTGGCGAGCAGCATGACGATGCGATCGATGCCGGGGGCGATGCCGCCGTGCGGCGGGGCGCCGTAAGTGAAGGCGCGGATCATGCCGCCGAATTTGGCGTCGACCTGCTCCTTCGAGTAGCCGGCGATCTCGAACGCCTTGTACATGATGTCGGGCCGGTGGTTGCGGATCGCGCCGCTCGACAGCTCGACGCCGTTACATACGATATCGTATTGATACGCGTTGATCGTCAGCGGGTCCTTGGTCAGAAGCGCTTCGAGGCCGCCCTGGGGCATCGAGAAGGGGTTATGGCTGAAGACGATCTCGTTCGTCTCGGGATCGCGCTCGAACATCGGGAAGTCGGTGATCCAGCAGAACTCGTAGCAGTTCTTGCGGCGCAGGTCGAGCAGGTCGGCGAGCTTCACGCGAATCTTGCCGAGCACGATGGACGCGGCGGTCGGCTGGTCGGCCACGAACAGCAGCGACGAGCCGGCTTCCACGGCCATGCGCTCGCGCAGCGCCTGCTTGACGCCGTCCGTGAGCGGTTTGGACAGCGTGCCCTTGATCTCGCCGCCGGCCGTGTAATGCAGCGTGGCGAGGCCCTTGGCCCCGGCCTCCTTCGCGAGCGCCTCGAGATCGTCGAAGAACTTGCGCGACTTGTCGGCAATACCCGGCACGCAGATTGCGCGCACGGCGCCGTTCCCGGCCACGACCGACTCAAACGCCTTGAAGCCCGACGTCGCGAAGATGTCGGACACATCCTGGATCTTCAGCCCGAACCGCAGGTCGGGCTTGTCGCTGCCGTACGTGCGCATGGCCTCGGCATACGGGATGCGCGGGAAAGGCAGGGGCGTCGACTGCCAGTCGGAGAACTCGGTGAACACACCGTGGATGACCTTGCCGACGGCGTCGAACACGTCGTCCTGCGTGACGAACGACATCTCGACGTCGAGTTGATAGAACTCGCCCGGCGACCGGTCGGCGCGCGCGTCCTCGTCGCGGAAGCAGGGCGCAATCTGGAAGTAGCGGTCGAAGCCGCTGACCATCAGCAGTTGCTTGAACTGCTGCGGCGCCTGGGGCAGGGCATAAAATTTTCCAGGATATAATCGGCTGGGCACGAGGTAGTCGCGGGCGCCTTCCGGAGAGCTGCTGGTGAGGATCGGCGTCTGGAACTCGTTGAAGCCGAGCTCTGTCATGCGGCGCCGGATACTTGAAATGACCCTCGAGCGCAGCAGGATATTCTGGTGCAACTTGTTGCGGCGTAGGTCGAGGAACCGGTAGGAAAGGCGCGTCGCCTCGGGGGCCGTCGTGTCGTCGACGATCGGGAACGGAAGCACCTCGGCCGGTCCCTGCACCGTGAGGGTCGAGATTTCGACCTCGACCGCGCCTGTCGGCATGCGGGTGTTGATGTTCCCCTCGCCGCGCGTGCGGACCGTGCCGTCGATCGTGATGACCGACTCAACCCGTGTCGCGTCGAGCTGGGCATGCACCGGCGTGCCCGGCTGTGCCACGATCTGGGTGAGGCCGTAATTGTCGCGCAGGTCGGCGAACAGCATGCCGCCGAGGTCGCGCTTGCGCTGGATCCAGCCCGACAGCCGAACCTGCTGTCCGATGTGCGTGTCCCGGAGTTCGCCGCAGGTGTGTGAACGATACGTATGCATGATGGCCTCTACCTCGTGTTGGTCAGCATTGAAAGCAGAATTGACGCGGCCGAAGTGTACCGCACGCCGCCGTCGAATGCAAGAGGCCCGGCTTCGAGAGGCACGTCAACCGACGCCGGAAATCGCGACCCGTTGCCGCCGTTCAAGCCTTTCGGAATACAAGCCCGACTCGAAGGGGGAGACGAACGCGGGTATTCGAAAACAGTCTATTCACGCTTTATCAAAAGCAGGGTGATGTCGTCGTCCTGTTGCGGCCGGACCGCCTGGCGGCGGTTCCAGGCGTAAATCGCCGTACAGGATTGCTCCAGGTCTTCCACGACCAGACCCGGGAGGGCCGTCGCGACCTTCTCGTATCCCAGCTGGTCGGACCCCGTATCGGTTTCAATCAGGCCATCGGTGTAGAACAGGAGGGTATCCCCGGGGTTGATCGGGATCTCGACAACCGTTGGAGACAACTTTGCCCGGCTCCCGAGCGGATAACTGTTCCCGATATGTTCGAGCAGCTTCGCATGGTTTCGGATCACATACGGGAAATTGTGTCCCGCATTGATCAATTCGAGAACATGGCGCCGCGTGTCCAGAATTGCCAGGAGGCTGCTCATCATACGTTTGCGCTTCATCACCCGGAAGAGGGAATCATTGAAGGTGGTGGTGAATCGCGCAAGCTGAAAATCCGGAAGACAGTGCTCGACCATGATCTTTGCCATCGCCATCACCATCGCAGCGCCCACGCCGTGTCCGCTGACGTCGCCAATGATGATGAGCGCCCGATCATCGGAGAGCTGTTTGATCTCGAAATAGTCGCCCCCTAGCTCCGATGCGGGATGGCTGCGTCCGAAGACCCGGTAGGGTCCGATCGTCAGCTGCTCCTTTGGGAACAGGTGTTCCTGGACGATGCGACCGACCGCCAGATCTGAGAGTCCCTCCATCATCTGGTTGAATGCCTGGGATAGCCTCCCGAGTTCGTCCGGATCGGCCTCAGGCAGGCGGTGGCTGAAATCGCGGCGAGCGATCGCCTCGATACCGCCAGTCAGTTCGCCGATCGGCTGGAGAAGTCGTTTCGACAGAATGAAGCCGAGGAACAGGATGATCGCGAACAGGGTCGCGGAGAACGCGACCAGGTTACGAATCAGCTGTTGTCGCTCGGCATGGATGAACCGATCGTCGCGGACCGCGACCAGGAGATGGTCGGAAAGCAGGCGGGGTTTGATGCCGGCCACGAGGAGGCGATTTCCGTTCCGGTTTTGAAGCTCGCCGAATTGCGAGCCTCCGAGAATTTCGAGCCGCGCGAGGAATGGACGAAGAGGTTTATAAAGAGGGCTCTTCTGAGGAATCGGGTTGGAGGGCTGGTTCGGTGACCAGCCCATGACGCGGATTCCGGGAAACCGTCGTTCGAAGGAGGGGATGGAACGTACGAGAAAGAATCGTTCAAGGAGATCTCGCTTCCATGCGGCGGCGAACACGCGATCGATCTTGCCGCCCGCACCACGCCACTCGGCCACGGTCGCGTCAGATGAAGATGTTCTATTTCGAGGTGTATCCTCCGTCAGGGGATAAAGGAAGAGCCACCGTTGTTCCCTGAAGATCGAAAACTCGAACACCTTTCCGAGAGCGGACGCTAGGTCGCCGATCGGCATTTCCTCGCCGGCAACGCTCTCGGCGAGGGAAAGCACCAACTCGTCTTCGAGTCCCGGATCTGTTTGATCGAGCAAGGAAATCATTCTCCGGATCAGTGATCCGAGAACCTTGGCCCCGCGTTCATCCTTGATTTCCTTTTCCTGCCATTGGGGATTCCCATAGGTTTGGTATTTGATTTGGGGCTGGCCGAGCTTGTCATACACGATCAGTTCAAAGGGGTTGATCTGACGAACCACGCCCTCCATCAATTTTCGCCAGGATTCCTGGCGATCGAGTCGCCCGCGATTGCGTGGGCTCAGCAGGGCCTCGAGTTGACGCTCGATATCCCTTCGCAGGTCGGCATACTGGCCGTCGAGTGCGTGCAACTGGCGTTCCATAGCAACGGAAGCTTCCTGGGTGCGCCTTCGCTCGAGTTCCGCGAGAGCATCCCATTCCACGAAGCCGATCAGGGTCATGGGGACCCCGCCGGCAAAGGCGAAGAGCAGGAGAAGGCGTGACCGGATGGGAAGGACGAATTCCGTATTCCCGAGCATGAAGCGGGCCGAAATCGTAGCCAGAAGTCCGAAGACCCCGGCCAGAAAAAGAGAAAGCCATACCCGTTTCGACTGGAAGTCGGGAAGCTCGCTTCGGGCCATGGTTCCCCACAGGAAGATTCCCGCGTCGAGCTGATGCAGGGCTACCAGGGACGCCGGCAGGACATGGTGGGCCTGCATGTTCCGCCGGAAGACGCGGAGACCGGCCGAAACGTCGGAAGGAATGATATCTTGGCCTCGAAGATCGGCAATTCCGAGATCGATGACGCGATGTGGGCGAAAGATTCGGAGCTGTCGGGTCTGATCGCGATATGCGAGTTGGTTCCAAGCCGCGGTGTGACGGATGTGAGCGCAAAAAATTCCCCAGTCACCACCGCAATGGACAAGCCAACGCCATTTTCCCGTCGGATCGGCGTCAATGAGCTTTGCCTGGTGGTCGTCCAGCCGTTCCTCGAGATTGACGGCCGGCCCCAGATACCCCTTCAGAACGGCCTTGTGCTTCTTCGCCGCAGCCCGTCGGTTCCCTTCGCCGAAAACCTCGAACAGGCGCGCTGCGATGGCGGGGCCGACCGACGGGGTGAGCTCGGGGGCGATCCGACGTCCGTTCCGATCGACGATCACCAGGCGAAGCAGACCGGGAAAACGGGCGGAAAGGGCGTGCATCGCCTTGCTGGCTGTCTTGGAAAACTCCTCAGGGGGTGCGTTCTTCAAGACCCTGCGAAGGGCTTGGAACTGTTCGCCGAGATAAACCCGGGTGTCACCGCGCTTTCGCATCAGCAGAATCTGTTGGTCGATGCGTGTGAAAGCACGCTCGAGAGCCATCCGCTCCTCACGGTCCCATGTTCGGCCGATTCCTGCCGCCACGATCAGCAGAGGAATGGCGAAGAACACGAGAACGTGGCCAAGCCAGCGGAGGGTCGGCCCGAAACGCTTCACCATCCCCGGGGCAACATCGGATGTTCCTGGGTCGATCAAGGCGGTCCTCTGAGTTCCGAATACCAGGTGCGGTTGACCCCTTCCTGTGCCAGCATCGAGGATATGAACGTGGGGGCGACCATTTCGGAGTAATCGGCCAGGACGACGCCGCGTGGCTTGCTGAGGCTCGTCGGGTCGAGACGATTGAGAGCCCCGGTATCGATGGTGTCGACGAGTTGAAGGGTTACGAAAAAGGCCGATCTCGGAGCGATTCCCTGAAAATCGACGATCTGAATCTCGAAATGATTGACCCGGTCGGAAAGGACGGTCGTCCGCGGGGCTTGTCCGGTGGCCGGATGCGGTCGCTCTTCCCGAATCAGCTCTTTCCGGGGGTCTCCCGGCTTCTTCTGCCGCAATCGGTACGTGATGAAATTGGCCAGATGCGGACGAAGGCCTGAGGGTTCTATTGTAATCGTCTTATCGAGGGGAGCGTGTCGGGGAAAGGCATGGAACCGGTATGTGATGCCCGATGAATCCGGCGACGAGAAAAGCAGATCCTTGAGATTCCATTCGATCGGTCCGTCATCGAACGGCATGCAGGCGGCCTTGAGATCGGCGTGGATCTGACGGAGAACCCGTCGAGCTTCCATCGTGGTCTCGACCTGAAGCATGCCGACCAGCGACGTCCGGGTTCCGGTAAGGAATATCTGGAAGGCGGAAAGCAGAAGGAGAGCTAGGCAGATCACCGCGACCAGCAACTCGATGAGGGTGAATCCTTTTGGGGATCGAAAGGTTCTCATCATTTCGGCAGCTCCACGATCAGGCCTTCGACTGCCACGCCTCCGCGACTCAGCCATGCGGCAGCCCGGCTGGCCTGCTTCGGCTCGACTCGGATGCGTATCCGAACCGCTCGTCGCCCATTTCCGCCTGGAAGACTTTGCGGAGGATCGACCGTAATCTCGCGCCGGAACATCTGCCATTCGAGAGGGTGGCGGATCGCTGAATTCGGTTCGTCACGAAGATCGTTCCACCCCGGTGGAAATTCGGCCAGCGGATGTGCGGCATAATTCGCCACCAGGTCGAACCCGGCGGCCCGGAAGATCTCGAGCGGCTCGAGGGCCGCCTGCATGGCGGCGAACTCATAATACGTATCCATCGACTGGCGATTGGCGGTCGAAGCCACGCTGAGGAATCCCACCAGCACGAGCGCGAAGAAGATCATGGCGATGATCACTTCGACCAGGTTGAACCCGCGTCTCCTCATCCCTCATCCAGCCTTTCAAAAACGACCCAGCGCCCGATGGCCGGGCGATAGATCGGTTGGGCGGGTTGCAATGCCGCGTCATACTTCAGGTGATGTTCCCCCGCGCACCAGAAATGTGTGTTGAGCCGATCCACCACGACCGCTCCGATGATATTCAACGGTCGGCGTGCGATGACCGATCGTCGAAGATCGTCCCCGGCAGCAATCAACGATGCTTCAACCGGTTTGTCCGTGTCGATGACGATATCTCCCTTTCTGGTCAGGAGAACCAGGAGATCCCGCGAGGGATCGGAACGCCGAATTTCGCCGCGGATCTGGAAACCCGGAGCGACGAGAACTCCCTGGCCCGTCACGATCAGGGGGCGCTCCGGCGACCCAAGATCGATGAGGGAGTCGCGCCCTCCGAGAATCTGGACGATTCCGTCGATATGGAGTTTTCCCGCTGTGGGGTCGTACATCCCTGAGCGCAGAAATGCAGCCTTGTCAAAACGCCGTGCCCACAGGCCGAATCCCCCGTATGGCCGGAAACCATCGGGGCCGGTCCGGTCGGGGGAAATGACCGCCTGACGGCGATTGAGGATCGGCATGATCGGGAACGCTGCATCAGTGGGCGGGTTGTTGATGGCCGCTCCGATCGACCCATAGGGAAACGAGGTGTCGAACCTGGAGAACAGCAGATGCCCGGCGCCCTTGGCGGCATCGACTTTCGGCAGTTCACCGTAAAACCGGATATCTGCCGGAGCCGTGAGCCCCTGAGGCGGGGGATTCAGGCCCATCCATGGCTTGGTGAGAATGTCTTTCGCCTTCTCCTTATCGAGCGATGAAATGTCCAGATACAGGGCCGAATGATACAGGAATCGCTGGCGGATCCCGCCTTCCAGAATTTCTCCTGCAAGGGCGGAGTTGACCTGGGCAGGGTCGGGGCCGAGCAGCAGAAATCCCGGTGCCGGCCGATCGTAACGATCGGGAAGATCGCGGGTGTGCCCACCCTGCAGACGCCATTCCTCGTTCCAGAGGTAGGAACGGATCTTCGTGGCGATGTCGGTCGGCCCCTCGCCTGGAACGAGAGCAACGCCGGCTTCGAACTTTCCCTTGACCCGGTCGAATTTTTTCTTCAATTCTTCTGCGAGATAGTCATCGACCGCGCTGCTGTAATTCGATCCCAGTTGCTTTTTTGCTTCCTTGATCTTGTAGTCGAGTTCGTTGGCCATCCAGGTGTCGAGATCGAACAGCACACGACAGTCGGCGTTGGTCACATCGATCGTCGAACCGCAGGAAGGCAACAGGCTCTTTGTCGATTCGTCAAGGTTGAGGAACACGTAGGCGTCACCTGGGCCGTCAGCCCCGCCGAATCGGATTTTGCCGCGCTTTCCGGCCGGGCCGGCGACAGGATCTACCGTGATTCGAACGCGATTCTGGTTCAGCATCAAGCCGCCAGTCTCACGAAACTCCTGCAGCCCCTGCCTCACCAAAAGCGCGTAATCGAGAGCAGCGCCTTGGGCGAATGCAGACCTCGCTCCGTTCGCGTCACGTGGGGTGACGACGACGGCGACCTTGTAGTCGCGGCGACGAACCAGTCGGCAGATCGTCTCGCCCCCAGCGTCGGAAAGCCGGCACTGGGTCGTCAATTCGATTCTTCCAACGCCTTCATTCGGGTCCTTGGAATAGGCGATGTTCTCGTAATCCTGGTTGATGAAATCGACGACCCGGGCCTCGACGGTCAGATTCAGTTCCTGTCGGGCCCGAACCATGCCGCGTGCGACCTCGGTGGTCAGGGGAACGGGTATCGCCAGCTTCCCGGGGTTCTTGCCCTGCCCGATCACCCACCGGGTCTCTGCGGCAGCCTGATTTTCGAAGGCGGCGTCAAGAGAAGCAAAGGCCTCTTCGTCCGCCGCTTCGACGATCTGTCGAAGAACCTCTCCCTGTTCGAGCCGGAAGGCGGTGCGTTGAGCCTGGGTCGTCAACTGAAAAAACGCCAGAGTCAGCCCGGAGATGATGAGAACCAGGAAAAGGACGAGATGCAATGCAATCCCTCGCCTGGCCCAGGCGAATCTATCGAAGCTCATCGTGATCCTCGCTTGTTGTCGGTGCTGAGGTTGCCGAGGCGCTATTCCCCGGAAAATCAAGTTCCGACACGGACGATGCTCCCGATGGGGGGGAAGAGGCGATTGGGAGAGAGGAGGCCAGCGGCGCATCCTTCCCGGGGAATGTCGTAGATGGCTGCCTTCCCAACGCGATCGCCAGGATCGCGGTTCCGACGGCGATCGTGACAATTCCAAGGATGAGCTTCCCTGGCATGCCGAAGAATGGTGCCGGGTCTCCTGCGGGAAGAGGCTCGGCGGCGATTGCTTTCGAGATGCGTGAAGTCAGGGATGGGGCCGGCGGTTGGGGAAACGCGCTGCCGGAACTCCGAAGGCAGGACACAGCCTCCTGCAGGTCGCGACATGCAGGGCAGGCGGCGGCATGATCAGCCAATGAGCCGTCGATACCCTTGTTGCTGACAAGGGCTTCTGCGAAGATTTCACAGAGATTCGGTTCAGTCATGCGAGGCAAGCCTCCGGCGTTCACGGACGATGGCTCTCAGGCGGGCCAGAATTCGATGAAAGCGAACGCGAACGTGGGGTTCCGTTTGATCGACCAATTCGCCGATCTCGCGGTAGGACAACCCTTGAAAAATGCGAAGCTCGATGAGAAGGCGATCGGCCTCCGTAAGAGGCGCCAGGAGCGCCTCGACCTCGACACCCGCCAGCGCGGTATCTTCCACGGCAGGCCCGGTCGAAGCACGCTCGGAGAGAATTTGCATTTCCGTCAGGATATAGGTGGGTTTGTTGAGGTCACGGGACAAATTCCGTGCGATTCCCAACAGCCATCCGAGGAATGGGCGGGACGTCTGGTAGGAAGCCAGATATCGAAAAGCCCGGAGGAAGGTCTCCTGAAGCAGGTCGTCAAGGCGATCGGGGGGATGTCCGAATCCGCGAAGATAGGCTTGAACCGAATGTAAATGCCGGACGACGAGGGGGTCGAACGACTCCCGGTGCCCGGCAAGAACCTGCGCGATCAGCTCGAGATCGGGCGAGTGTGAAGTTCCATCAGGCATGTCGGTCAACCGGGCGTCTCATGGGAAAACCGGACAAGTCGGAGGAAAGCGGGGCTTTCACGACTCGTCAAGGCGCTTTGGAAGCAGGTTGGGGTGCGGCCTTCCAGTCGACCATCTGGTAGACGCTGGTGGGAAGGATGGGGCGGAACGCGTCTTCGAGCAGAACAACCGGTTGAGCGGGAACGTCGTTGATGTTGGAGAAAGAGCCCTGCGTCTTGTTTGCGGGCAGATTAGAGATGCTGGAAAAGGGGGTTGAGGTGTTTGCCGCAGCCTGTCCGGAAGTCGGTCCCTGCGACGATCCCTGCGACTGTCCCTGCGCAGAGACGCGAGTCGCCTGCGGTGCGGCCGCCGGAGCGCTCGTTCTCTGCTTCTGGCCGGAACCATCCTCCGACGTGGTAGGGGCCCCGACTACCGTGGGGGAGGTGAACTGCTGGGGGCTGGTCGGCTGCTGGGGGGGGAACTGCGCGGCATAGGCCGACATCGTGTCTCCGCTTTGAGACAATGCTCCGCCTGCCTGACTGATAGCTGATCCGACCTGAGGATTGAAGATGCCGACGATCGTGCCGGCAACGCTGGCCAGAGAGCCGAGGACGCTCAGGATGGGTCCCAGAGCTGCCAGAAAGGCGCATCCCGTCAGGCTGATCGACATGAGAATCAGGAGCATGATGAATATCCCACCACGGCACAGTTTTTTCATCTTCCGAATGGTCATGACGGTCCCTCCTCTTTCGAAATTGTTCATACATGGGTGTTTTCATGATTTTTTGCACCCTGACAATTGATGATACCGAAACCTCAAGGGAAAATGTAACAGAATTTGCTTGCGATGTCGGGTGCGCCGAATGAACCCATCATGGATGAATGACGACGGATCGGCAATGCCCCAACAACGCTCCGTCCGTGTCGCGGCGATAGATCGCCGCTTCGACGGTAACGCTCGCGCCGATCCAGGCCGGGGGAAACCCGCCGGGCGGAGGCGAAAGCCGCCAGCGCGTTCCATCGTTCAGCCGGATCGTCCAGCCGAAGGCCTGAATCTCGGCAAGGCTCCCGGAAGCTCGAGATATGCCGCTTTGGATCACCGCTCCTGATATGGCTTTGACTTCTGTTTTCGCCCCGTCGAAGCCGAAAAATCGGCCGAGTAGGAGACTGATGACCAATGCTCCCACGATCCATCGTCCATGGGTGACGAAGATTCCGTACAGCATCTGGCGGATAATCTCAGCGGTTGGCGGGGGTGTCTCCTTCACTGACCGGAGAGAATAGGCCGGAGCCGGGATGGCTCTGCGGGCATTATCCTGTTTCAAACGTGCCGGAAATCCTTCTTCCAGGGTCTTGATCGTCTGTGGGGTGGCTCGTCCCACGGTGACCAGCAAATCGATGATGCGTGACCGGGTTTGGTCGGCACGTCTGGCGATTGCCTCATTTTCGTTTCGGGCCAATTGGTAGAGCGGATAAAGTGAATCGAGGTCGGGGTTTGCTTCGAACAGAGCGAAAGCACTGTCACATAATTCGGGGGCTTTTCCGGATGTGAGGAGGTCGACAAGACGGTCACGGATGAGGGAAAACTCGAATTGGACGAGGCAGTTCATCGACAGAGCCCTTTCTTGCACATTGGGAGATTGCAAAAGGGTGAACAGCGACGAAACGGCCTGGAGGGGGTCGGACGAGCGGAGGATCTTGATGGCTGCCAGACGGAGGCGTGGCCTGGGGGACTTGAGGAATTTTCCCAGCAGAGGAAAGACCTCGTCGGGCGAAACGGCGGCGAGATAGTCAAATGCGGCTGCCGCAACGGCGTCGTCCGTCTGACGAATCCCTTCTTCCGCGGCAGTCTCGAACCCGGGGAGGGCCAGTCGACAGGCGGTTCGGAAGGCGACGGCGCGGACTTGGGGAGGAGTGCTTGATTTCTCGAGAAGACCCTGAATGACTTCTGCCGTGATGTCAGCCTCTTCACGGGACCGGCTCGATAGCCAGCGTGCCTGATCTTCCGGTGAGGCTTCCGCGGGCCAATTCCGGGAAGACGCGAGATCGAGCTTGGGAGAACCCGGCTCGGCAACCGTGGAAATCGGTTGTGGACGGTCTTTTTCAAGGGGGGAAGCAGAGGGTGGCTCGAGCATGTCAACGATGGCCGCCCGCACGTCTTCGGGCATCGTCTCTTCGAGCAACTCCTTCAACGCTTCACGGATCGCCGGCTGGCCGAGGCGAAGTCTCAGAGAGGCGAGCGCTTCCTCGCGGAACACGGTGTCCGGCAGGGAGAACGCGGCCTGAAGCGTCTTGACGGCGCGCTTGGCGCCAAGCCGGTTGACATGCTTCTGGAGACGTTCCCGGTAGATTGCGGGATCTTCCGCTAGCTGACCGGAGGCGTGAAGAGTCGAGATGACCGTATGGAGAATCGCTCCCAGCATCTGCCCCTGGTCGGAGCGTTGCGAGAGGATATCCGCGATCCTGAATGGGATCTCGGGGTCGGGGTTGGCTGCGAGGATTGCGCCGGCGGCGTCGAGAAGCGCTGGAACCGGCTCGATCGACAGAAAGGTCAACAGCAGGGGGCGTGTGAGAGAAAAGGGAAGGCGGGCGCATTCCCGCAGAGCGGCAATGCGACCGTACCGATCGGCTCCGAACAGGAGCGCCTCGAGATGAGCGCGGGCCTCGTCGGGATCAATGGCGACAAGGGCGCGGATGAGCAGGGAGCGGAGCCGGGGGTCGGGGTTCTGAAGCATGCTCGGGATGTGTTCGAGCAATACCTGGGGTGCCAGTTCCATCAATGCTTCGATGGCGGCGAACCGCACGGCCTGGAGATTGGAGACCAACGCTTCCTTTAGAACGTCGAGCCGGGCGAGAGGCCATATCGATCCGAAACGGCGGATCAGATCGCGCGCTACAAGGGGATGGTTCTCTCGGCGAAACGCTTCGACCGCCCATGCGGCGAGATCTTTGGCCTGGTTCGGCGAAAGAGCTCTGAGAAGCCGGAGTTTTTCCTCCGGTGAAGCGGCTCCGAAGGTGCCAGGGAAGCCGGTCGTGTCGGGAAGCGTGATGTTCACGACAGATGCTTGAGAGGGAGCGGTTCTGGATTTGACCGAGGCTATTGCATGGCCGAGCAGAAGCCTGCATTCTTCATCTGATTCATTTTCGAGGGCCTGTTCCAGAGTCTGAACGAGATCGGCACCAGTTCCTTCGTAGATGAAGTGCTCGATGGCAAACAATCGGAAAGATTTCAGAGGGGCGTTGAGCTCATTGAGAAATGTGGCCTGGTCCGGCATCTTGAGAACAGTCCTCTTTCGAAGAGTATCCGCGAAGAACATATCTCCCTGCGCCGTCGTGACGGAGACGAACCATGGATGGCCTCGGCCACATCGCCGCCGCATCGCTCGGGGACGTTGAAAAAAGTATACCAGAGTCCCCGCTTTCCATCAGGCTGTTGACCCCGGATTTTTGATTGATTTCTGCGCAACGAAAGCCGCTGGGATGTTCCCGTTCCTGCTATTGATTCCTGCAGAATGAAAGCCACCCGTTCGCCCTGACTCTGTCGAAAGGCGACATGCGGAATCATCGGCAAATGGCTGTTCGTGCTTCGACAAGCTCAGCACGAACGGAGACACGAAGCAGGTTTTTGATATGCAGGACTCAATAAGCCAGCCTGTCAAAGCGCGCGAGCTTCTCGTCCTTCGACAAGCCTCAGGGCGAACGGATGATGTTCATTCTACAGCCCTCAATATGAATGTTTCACGCTCGCCGCTTTCCATTCCTCGTGCCTGTGCGGTTTGGGGAACGTGGCGGAGCCGGGGGGGCGCCCCTCATGGGCATGCGCAACGCCGCGGCCTTGTCAGAAGGGTGGGTTTATGCTACTGATGTGCTGGTGACGCATCCGGCAAAGAAAATGCCGGGTTTGTCAGGAGGGGTGCGTGGGTGCAACGATCAACCTGAACGAAACGGAGGGAATCCCGGTCTTTGCGGTGTCGGGATATTTCGATGAAGCCCTCGGCAAAGAGCTGAACGCCAGAGCGGACCCCTTGCTGATGCAGGGCAAGAATCGCCTGATTATCGACCTTGGGGGGTCTCCGGTCATGAACAGTCTGGGCGTTGCCCAGCTCCTCGAACTTACCGTGAGGGTGGTCGAGGATTTTGCGGGAAAACTGTATCTGGTTGGAGTCGCGCCGGTTGTGGTGAAGGTGCTGAATCTGGCCGGAGTTTTGCCGCAGGCCGAGCTTGTCGATTCCCTGTCCGCAGCCGTTCACCGCGCCAGGGGCTGAGCCCCCGGCGCAGCTTCATCACGGTTTGCCCGGCTTCGGAGAAAGCTCGGAGAGAGGCCTGGACCCCTTTATGATCGTTCCCCGATGATCGATCTCGGCGGAAAGGACTCCGTTTTCGAGTTTCACCTTCAGCAGATGCGACGCACCGACTGCGTCAGGAAGCGTCTTGGGAAGGTTGAGGACATCGATGTCGAGGTCTCCCTCGGCGAGGATCTTCCCAGAAGCCGCATCGAGAACGAAGAACCAGCTGCGGGTCGCCGAAGCCGGATCACCCGGCGGGTCGAAGCGGAGATCCGCCTCCTTTTGGAGACAATCAGTCACGAAAACGATCGATGCTCCATCTTCGGCCCAAAAATAGGTGATCAGCGACCGAAGGCCGGTGGTCTTTTGCCAGAGAATGCCATTGTCCTTGTCGCATACGCCGAATACCCCCGGTTGCGGCGGGTTGAAGAGATAGAACATCGCCTTGTCGCCGCCGGGCGCGGGAATTTTGTCGATATAGCCGGGGGCGGGAACATCGGAAGGAAGCTTTTCGCCGAGAGCCAGGAGGGGAAGGGTCGTTCCCCAAGCCAGCATCAGAAGCAGGAAAATTCCGAGCGCCAATCCATGGCGGACGCTCAACGGACGGCGTCGTGTCGTTTCGGTCTTGGAACGTGTGCTGGTCATACGTCGATTCTCCTTCTCAGCTTCGTGGGCCCACGACGAGTTTCCAGTCGCCCTTGACGTTTCCCATAAAGCTGTCGTTGCCGAGGCTGTCAGTCGGGTCATAGATGTCGATGACGTTCGGTTCATTCCGGTTGCCGGTCGTGTCGTCGTAGGTTCCGAGGTATCGGGTTCCTTGGGGAGTCTGGATCGAGATCGCTTCTCCCCCCTTGAGACCGTATTTTGAGATCAGATCCGGGGAAAGAGCAAGAGATGAACTACGAAGTTTGTTGTCCCGGTTTCCGATGCCCATCATGGTGTTTTTGTCCTTGGTCCGATCGCTTGGCCCGGCATACTGAGTCAGATTGAGCCGACCGTCGAATGCCTTGGTTCCGGTTGTGGCAAAACCGCTGCTGATCAAGGACTGCGCGTTGCTGGGGGCGGATCCTGCGGGCGACGGAGACGAGACGGGAGCGAGGGTGGTCTGACGGCCGGGCGATGTCTGTGTCCCGGAAAGGCCCGAAGTCGATGTTCGCATGCTGCCGCCGCCCGTGGACGACACTCTCGTGCTTGCAAAGGCGTTTCCATCTTCGTCGCGCAACGAAGCGCCTTTGATCGTGGGAGTGGTGAGAGTTCCGGGGGTGCCGGTGTTCGGGGATGCCGATTGAGAGATCTGTTGCCAAGTGTTCGTAAAGGTCTGTCCTGTTTGGCCGATGGCTCCGCTGATCTGCGAAATTTTCTGGCCGACTTCCGGGTTGAAAATACCGACAATCGATCCGACGAGTCCTCCGACTGAACCGAGGGTGCTCAGAATAGGTCCGAGCACGGCAAGGAACGGTCCGAGAGCGGCGCACCCGGTCAGGCTGACCGACATCGCCACGAGAAGCAGGACAAGGACGAATCCCCGACAGATGGTTCTTATTTTTCGCAGGACCATGGGAGAAACCTCCTTCAGGTGAAAAGATGGATTGAAACCAGAACGTGATGACAACATGCTCGGTGGCGGGCAAGACGGATATCAACTCGTTCCGAAGGAATAATACCTGATGCTTCGATTGCTCTGTAACAGAAAATTTCGATGCCCCGACCCCGGGGAACTCTCGAGGGTCTAACGACCGTTTCCCACCCCGAGCCGGATGATCTCGGCCTTCAGTTCAGCTATGGGATCCGGCATCGTGATCTCGTTCGAAAGCTGGCTTCCCGTACCAGACGAGGCGGATGCCGTTTTGAAATCTGCAAAAAAGGTTGCAACCGATGCGAGGGCTGCTTCGTTCCAATCGGTGCGAAGGACGAAGACGAATTCCGGAAGGGCCAACCCCGACGGAGTCTGGGCAAGCTCTTCCGCCTCAACGGTCAAGAGCCGGCTGAGGCTGGCGACGGAATCGTCGGGTTGCCCGAGTGCTTTCCAATCAGCAAAAAAGCGACCGATCAGGCGCGAGATATCGGGGTTGCGGCACTGCTGATCGAACCCCCGCAGCAGCAGGGCAAGATAGAGCGGTCCTCGTTCGAACGAGCGCATCAAGCGAAGGGACGGAAGGAGCGGGCTTGTGCCAGCCGCGACCGAGCGTGAGAGGCTTGCGACCTCCTCGGCGATGTGCTGCCGCAAAGGAGGAGGAACCATGAGACGTGCATTGGTCGTCGTGGCAACCCAAACAAGAGTGTCGCCGGTCACGTTCCGGAACTCCCGCTCTGCTGCGCGAAACAGCCCATAGCCGCATGTTCCGGCGATACCGACCAGCAGAATCGCGGTGACAACCATTTTTTTCCAGGCTGAGCGGATCTCTTCGTTTCCTTCCATTCAGGGTTTCCCGGACGAGGGCTTCGAGAAAGTTCGTGACAATCCAGCGGGAGATATTCTACCATCCGTTGACCGGCAAACACGAGGAATGCATGAATCCGACGACTTTTTTTCACATCGCTGCCTTTTTCTCCGGAATGGCGATCATGGGTGTCGAGGTCAGCGCCTCGCGTCTTCTCGCTCCGTATTTCGGCTCGTCGATGATCACCTGGACGATCCTGATCGGGATCATTCTCACCGCCATGAGCCTGGGAAGCCGCTTCGGCGGCCGGCTGGCCGATTCCTGCGACCGGCCCGATCGCCTGTTCAGGCTTCTTTTCTGGTGCGCGATCTGGGTGGCCCTTACGCCCTGGCTTGGCCGGTATCTCATGACGGCGGCTCTCTTCGGCATGATAGTGGCAGTGCCCGGCCAGGCGTTGCCGCTCGGCGTTCTGCTCTCCTGCCTCCTGATCTTCGCCCCGCCCTGTTTCGTTCTCGGCATGGTGTCACCGTTCCTTCTACGCTTCACCCTCCCCGATACCGCCGCGACCGGTCGAACCGCCGGTGACCTCGGGGCTCTTTCCACCGTCGGGAGCATCTTCGGCACCTTCCTGCCGACCTTCGTGAGCATTCCGTATCTTGGCTCGACCCGCACGTTTCTGCTCTTTGCGGCGGTGCTGGGGCTGATTTCCCTTGCGTATTTCCGGCTTGTGTCCCCCGAATCGAATCGTGCGGGCTCGGGAAGCCTGCTCGTGGTCCTGATGCTCTGCGCCTTGCCCGTCCTCCCGCTCCGGCCGTCGTTTGCCTTCTGGACGGCGTCGATTCTCGAGGATGAATCGGTGTACAACTACCTGCGCGTTGCGCGGGAATACGGCGGCCTGCAACTTTCGACGCACACTCTCATTGGCCGCCAGTCGATCGCGCGGGATGACGGCGTGATGACCGGCAATTACTGGGATTACGCCATGCTTGCCCCGTTCTTCCGTGACAATCCCCGGTTCGAAAAGCCCCTGCGGCTTTTGGTGCTGGGCTACGGGGCCGGCACGATCTCACGTATCTGCCGCTTTTTTTTTCCGGCATCGACCATCACCGGGGTGGAGATCGATCCGGCCATCGCCGCGCTCGGGTCCGTCTACTTCGGCGTGAAGCCGGGACAGGACGAGGTGGTGATCGAAGACGCCCGGACCTTTCTCACCCGCACCGAGCGGACATGGGACATGGTCGTGCTCGATGCATATCACGATATATCCATCCCTTTCCACCTGACGACCGCCGAATTCTGGTACCAGGTGAAAAGCCGCCTGGCATCGGACGGTGTCGTGGCGGTCAACTACAATCTGCCGTTCGCTGCCGATCTCGAACTGTCGGAATCCCTCGTCCAAACGATGAAAAGCGTCTTCCCCCGCGTTTTCGTTTGTCCGGTCAGGAACGAGGTGAATTCCATCTTCATCGCAACCATGGCGAAGGACAGCCGACTCCCTGATCCGATGCATGCTCAGGTCGGGGAGGACCACATCCTGTATCCTGTGTTCAAAGCGTTCTTGGCCCAGCACCGGGAGATCGTCGACACCGCGAAAATCCTCACCGATGACTTTGCCCCGGTGGAATGGTTGAGTAACCGGGCGCTCGGCAACGTCATCCGCGATGGAATCGCCATCGCGAAAGTCCGGGCGATTCACGCCCTGAGGACACTGTAGAGCCTTTCCCGGATTGCCTGAAAACGACGGGAAGGATGCATGCCTGATGTTGTGTGTCATGGCCGCCGTCTCCCCGCGTCGATACGCGGGATCCATCTCGTTGCTCGGTGAGTCCGCACGCGTGATCGGAGATGCGAGCGCATGACGGATCGTCACATTGGCCATGAACGGGCTGGCCCCGAACTCGTGCGGGTGTCGGTGCGGGACCTGGTTGAGTTCGTTATGCAGGCGGGGGATCTCGGCGGTGGGATGTTCGTTGGAGCGGGGCGGGCGGTGGCTGGGACGCGGGGGCATCAGCGGATTCAGAAGAGCCGACCGGCGGATTACGAGGCGGAGATCGCGGTTTCGTTCCGGGTTGTCACGCCTGAGGTCGAGCTCGAGATCAAGGGGCGGATCGACGGGGTGTGGCGCGGGGCCGATCCGGTTGTCATCGACGAGATCAAGACCACGACGACGCCTCTCATGGAAATCACGGTTGAAAACCAGCCGCTGCACTGGGGCCAGGCCAGGGTCTACGCGTATATGTTCGCGACGCAGCACAACCTCGAATGCATTGCCGTTCAGTTGACCTACCTGAACCTCGACACGCTCGAGACGCTCGAACTGCGGCAGGAATACGCAGTCGCGGAGCTGAAAACGTTTTTCGGCGACCTGGTTTCACGATATCTCGTGTGGGCGCGAACGATGAACGAATGGCGGTCTGCTCGCGACGCCTCGATCGCGGGCCTCGCGTTTCCCTTCGCGGGTTACCGGGCGGGCCAGCGTGCGTTCGCGGTCGGCGTGTACCGAGCGATCGCCGATGGGGTGAACCTGTTCGCCCAGGCTCCGACGGGCATCGGGAAGACGGTCGCCACGCTGTTTCCGGCGCTGAAGGCGCTGGGCGGGGGCCTCGTGGCGAAGATCTTCTATCTCACGGCAAAAACCGTCGGAAGAAATGTCGCCGAAGACACGCTGAAAATGCTCGCGGGAATCGGCCTGCGGTGCAAGGTGCTGACGCTGACGGCGAAGGAGAAGATCTGCTTTCTCGACACTCCCGACTGTCGGCCGGAAGCCTGCGAATATGCCCGCGGATACTTCGACCGCGTGAAGGATGCCCTGGAGGCGATCTTTCAGCGGGACTCCTTCAACCGGCCGGCGGTTGAGGAAGTCGCCCGGGCCCACCGGGTCTGCCCGTTCGAATTCTCGCTGTTTCTCTCGCTCTGGTCGGATGTCGTCATCGGCGACTTCAACTACGCGTTCGATCCCCGCGTGTATCTGCGCCGGTTCTTCGACCCGCCCCAGGATGAGTATGCATTCCTCGTCGACGAGGCCCATAACCTTCCGGACCGGGCGCGGGAGATGTTCTCGGCGGAGCTGCGGAAAAGCTGGTTCGCTGAGCTGAAGAAGCCGGTGAAGATCCCCTACCCGGCGGTCGCGAGAGCACTCGCGAAGATCACCCCGCATTTCACGCGAGCCTCGCGGGAACTGTCGCAGGCCGTGCCGGCCGGGGACCGCCCGCCGGGCGTTGCCGCCGAGCCTCCCGAAGAGCTGGTGCAGGCACTCCGTCGGTTTCTGAAGGCCGCGGAGGCCTGTCTGACCGAACCGGAGCCGTCGGAAGCCCGCACGGCGCTTCTCGAGGTGTATTTCCGCGCCACGGCATTCGTGCGAGTGGCCGAGACGTTCGATGAACATTTTGTCTGCTATACGGAAGTCGAGGGTCGTGACGTGCGGATCAGGCTGTTTTGCCTCGATCCGTCGGATCTGCTCGCCGAAGCCCTGAAGCGTGCCCGCAGCACCGTCTTCTTCTCCGCGACGCTGCTTCCCATGAAGTATTTCTTCGAGATCCTGGGCGGCAGGAAGGGCGGAAACATGCCGGACCGCATTCTGCGTCTTCCCTCTCCGTTCGATCCCGCGCGCCTCAGATTGATGGTGCTTCCGCAGATCCGGACCGAGTTTCGGGTGCGCGACCAAAGCTACGAGTCGCTTGTCGACATCATTCGCGCGGCGGTCGCCGGTCGTCGGGGAAATTATATGGTATATTTCCCATCGTATAAATACATGAACGCCGTTCGTGAAATCTTCACGGCGAAATGCCGTGATATCCGGGTTCTGGAACAATCTTCGGGAATGGATGAGGACGCCCGCGACGCATTTCTGAGGGAGTTCTCAGACGATGGATCTTCCACGCTCGTCGGCTTTGCTGTCATGGGAGGCATTTTCGGCGAGGGGATCGACCTGCGCGGAGAGCGGTTGATCGGCTCGATCATCGTCGGGGTCGGGTTGCCCCAGATCTGCCTCGAGCGGGACCTGATCCGCGATTTTTTCGAGCGGAAGTCGGGAACGGGCTTCGAGTTCGCCTACCGGTATCCCGGCATGAACCGTGTCATGCAGGCGGCGGGCAGGGTCATCCGGACGGAGCGGGACCGCGGCATTGTCCTGCTGATCGACGAACGGTTCCTCCGGCACGGGTATCGGAGCCTGTTTCCGAGCGAGTGGTCGCATGCCCGGACGATCCGCTCGGTCGACACGCTGAAACAGGCGGTGACGGCCTTCTGGAACAACATAAATAGGTAGCGCTATAGAACGCTTTTTCTCGGGCCGATGATCTCGAAAATTTCGACTTCGCTCTGTTTTCCCTTGACCTTCTCGATCCCGAGACGCTGGACATCGAACAGATGGCTGATGGGCTGGCAGGTTCTGCCGGAGATGATGATGTGCGTATGGGAGCCGTTTTTCGAGAGATCCTCGAGGCGTGCGGCCGTATTCACCGGGTCGCCGATGACGGTGTACTCGATCCTTCCCTGCGAAGAGCCGATGATGCCCGCCACGGCGATGCCCGTGTTGATGCCGATGCCGGCCTGGATGGTGAACAGGCCGGCCTGCTCGCGCCGCTGATTGAACCGGCGCAGTTCCTCGGTCATGTCGAGGGCCGCCTGAACCGCCCGCAGTTCGTCGTCGTTTCCCTCGTCGGGGTAGAACACCGCCATGATCGAGTCGCCGATGAACTTGTCGACGACGCCCCCGTGTCGTTCGATTGCCCCGGCCATGGCCTCCAGGAACCCGTTGAGCATCGTCACGACCGCCTGGGGCGGATGGACTTCGGTGATCGCGGTGAACGAGCGGATGTCGGAGAACAGCACGGTGACCTTGCGCTCCCGGCCCTCGGCATCCTGCCCGCGAAGATCGTTTCGAACGACGTTGCAGACGCTCTCGGACACGAATCTGGAAAGGCGCATCTTCTCCTGGAGGTGCTGGACCATCTCGTTGAACTTGTGCGCGACGACGCCGATCTCGTCCCCCGAAAGAACCGGGAACCGGAAGGTCAGGTCGCCCGCGCCGATCGTCGCAATGCCGGTCATCAGGGTGTCCAGCCCCCGGGTCATGAGGCTGGAGAAGCGGTTTGCCGTCAGAAGGCTGAGGAGGAGCCCGATGATCACCAGGAGGGCCGTCCGCCACACGATCGATGCCCGGACGCGATCCCTGAGAACGGCATTCTGGCTTGCATCGACGATCCCCACGACGGTTCCGGACGCGTTCCGGATCGGTGCGTAGGCGGTCTTCCAGTACCCATACATGTCGGATTCACCCGGGGAAAGGGACGGAGTGCCGTCCCAGGCTTTCAGCATGGCTGGAGTGATGTCGAAGATGGGATACCCCATGCAGAACGTGCCGGCAAGATGGTTGTGACCGTCGGCGACGGAGATGAAGTAATCACGCTTCTTCCGGTAGACGGCCAGCCAGGAAAACCGTGAGGCCTGCTGTGCCTTCTTCAGGAACGACCGCAAGTCCAGACAATACGGATCATCGTCGGACTCGATGGCCGCGAGCCTGTCGGGATCGATCGCAAGCGCCACCTGTGCGGCCTGCGACAGGAGATGCTCGTTCAATTCGCTTTCATATGCTTCTTCGACGTGGCGAAAAGTGAGGACGCTGCAGGCGAGCCCCGCAAGAACGACGAGGGAGCTGAACAGGAGAAAGACCTTCCATCTCAGTCGAAGCGGTCCTGAGTGCCACATGTGATCGATCCTCACCGATGAACGGCGCCGGTCGCACGGACCCAATTCCCGTCCGCGTCGAACACGTGTATGCAGGAATGAAACGCATCGGCGACCAGCAGTTCGCGCCGAGACTCCGCGTATGCCAGCCCGCCGAGCTGGAAAAACCGGCCTTTTCCGGCCGAGGCATCGGGAATACGCGGAACGAGCGCCTTCCGGAAACGCCAGTCGGCATCGAATACCGAAACCCGCATGGTCTCGAGCTCGGAACAGTAGAAATTCCCGGCACGATCTCGGCAGACGAACTGGGGAAACCGGACGCGGCCTTCCTCCTCTCCCGCTTCGACGACCGTTCGCAGAAAGGTTCCGTCGGGCCCGAAGAGCCGGAGACAGCTGTTGAAGGTATCGACGATGAGCATGTTCCCGTCGGGAAGCAGGCAGATGTCTTGGGGAAAATGGAGCTCACCGTTCTTGCGGCCGAACCTGCCGAATGTCGCCAGTGGTTGCCCGTCGCGGCGAACCCGTGTGAGTCTTGCCGTGTCGCCATCCGCGACGATGAGATCGCCGCCGGGCAAGGCCTGGAGTTGGAGAGGGAACTGAAGGGCCCTGTCGCGACCTTCCCAGACGATGCGATGAACTTGGTTCCCGTCGAAGTCAAAGAAGAGGATCTGGGAGATCTGGACGAGATCGGCATCATGTTTCGGACCGCCCGGAGTTCCCCGGGTTCGGTTGGCCACGGCAAATTCGGACGGGCCGGTGACTTCGAGACCCCAGAGAGGGAATTCTGTCGGATCGACGCCGGGAATGCGTAGCTCGCGTGAGTTTCGAAAATCGAGGTCCGAGATCAGGATCCGGCGGTTCCCGGTGTCCAGGATGAGGAGTCGCGTCTCGTCGCCCGTCAGTCGAAGTGTCGTGGGGCGATTCAGCATGTGGGGTTCCCGTCCGCAGCCTGTGGCAAAGGGAACGAGCAGGACGGCGAGAAACAGCAACCAGCCGACGCGCCCCCCGCTTCTCGGGAGAACGGTATGGCCGCATCTGGAGAACTTTCCTCTCGGTGACGCCCCGTCCATCGATCCTCTCTTTTCATCAAATTAGTGAGAAAAGAGGGGGGAGTCAAGTTTCGCTTTTCAAGCGCAGGAGAGATCGGGCGGTGATCGGGCTGTGAAACCCCGGGATCAGATCCATTCGGGAACGACGAGCTTGCCTGCGGCGCGAAGCCTTTCGATCAGCAGGGTGATGATGGCGGAACGGCGCATGATGCCGCGCTGGCGGAACGCGATATCCTCGTGGCCCGCGTTGGTGGCCCGGCCGATCAGAATGTTGATGCGGTCGGCGGAGCGCAGGGCCTGGCAGAGCTGCGTGACGCCGGTGTCCGGCTCGTATTCGACGGGGTCGGCCTCGAGGATGTTGAACACCTGGTTCAGCGTCACCGCGCCTTCCGTCACGAGATCGACCCCTTCCAGACGATATGCCGGCGGCGCGATCAGGCTTTGCCCGGCGGGTTCCATGCCGAGCGGCCTGCCGAGCCGGCGCGCGACGATCTGGGCCGTCGTGGCGCCGCAGACGATGTGCATGCCGGGCATCCGCAGGAAGCGGCCCGCGGTTTCCCCGTCGAGACGCTGGTCGGCGGGCGGTCCTGTAAATATATTGATAACGATACCGGTTCTCACCCGCGCGAGCAGGGTGGTGCAGTCGTCGCCGAAGGGGCCTTCCCAGTAGATGCGGGCCTGATCGTGCACGAGCCCGGCCATCTCGCTCATGGAGCGCCCCTCCGCGCGGCATTCGTCGAGATATCGTCTCACGCCTTCGGTGCTCCAGCCGAGCTTGATCGTTTTCCCGATGCCCGCCTGGGTGATACCGTCGCTCATCAGCATGATTCCTTCGCCGGGCTCCAGGAACAGGCCGGTTTCCCCGACGAGCTCGGTTTCGAGGGCGATAGTGCGCATCTGGAGGGCAACGGCGGCGTTGCGCGTCAGATACAGTGGCGTGGGCATCTCGTAGGAGAGAACCGTCGCCTCGCCGGTGTTGAGAAGGCGGATGGCGCTCAGAACGGCATAGGGAAGATCGGTGCCGCGCGCCTCGTGCATCGTGTGGACGACGCGCGAGAACGCCTGGCGCATCGAAAAACCCCGGCGCAGGAGTTCGGTCATTCGGGAAACCGCCATCCGGGCCGCGACGGCCGCTTTCACGCCCGAGCCGAGACCGTCGGAAAGCAGGATCGTCGTGGCTTCCGGCGTCCGCTCGACGCTCCAGACGTCGCCGCAGGCCGCGGCGCGCTTTTTGGCGGAGCTTGCCGCGTCTACTTCGACGTGAAGATATCCCATGGTGCGAACCGGTTCCGTTCCGCCCCTTTCTCGTCTGGTTCCTTCATGCCGGGAGCATCACTCACGAGCCGGAGGAGATTCTCGACCAGCTCTTCGCCCCGGGCGCTGCTTTCGCCGAGCAGTTTCGCCATCTGCTGGGCCATGTCGACCTGATGGGTCAGGAGTTCGCGGGCCTGCGAGATCGTCTGAAGCCGCAGGTCGTCGAGTTGCTCGCGACTCTTCTGGGCCATGGTGACGTTCACGAAGATGCCGACGATCTGTCTCTCGTCGCGCAGCGGATACACGATCTGGTGGGCGACGAGATTGTAGCGTTCGTGCCGAACCGTCGTTTCGATGAGGTGTTCGGCGCCGGTCAGGACCTTTTCGAACGGCTCGGGATCCATCAGGACCGAGATATGCTTGCCCAGCACCCCTTCGGAACAGTAGAAAAAGCGTCGGAATGCCGGGTTCATGCTGATGACGCGGAGCTGCTCGTCGCACATGACGATCCCGTTCGGACTCGTTTCGATGATGCGGTCCGTGCGCTGTTCCGCGAGCCGGCGCATCCAGGGAATGCACATCTCGGCTTCGGCCATGCCCTGGATGACGGCGATCGCCTTGTCGCGGCACGAGGGATACCCGCAGGCGCCGCAGTTGAGCTGGTCTTCGGGCGCCGCCTTGCCGGTCGTCTCGAGCACCTTCCGGATTTTCTCCTCGGTGATTTCAATATCGATATCTTTATATTCTGGTCCATACTGCGCCGACGTGTCGGAATCAGCTTCCCGACTGCCCGGAACCGTTCCCGGGGCCGCCGCGGCGTAGCTCAGGACGCCGTCGCGCCGCGTGAGAAGGGGGCGGTCCCCCGGCATCGCTGGGCCGTTGACGCAGCCCTGGTTGCAGAACAGCGGCTCGACGATCCTCGGCCCTTTCGTCTTCGTGATGCCGTCGAGCAGACGTTTCACGTCGTCGATGCCGCTGACGGCGACGATGTCGGAAACGAGCGCGTCGGCGCCCAGCGCCGCCGTCCTGGTCAGGCCGCCCGGGAGTGGGAAGAGCCGGGCGTCGCCCGCCGGTTCGTCGTCGAACCGGCTCTCTTCGAGCCGGTCGAGCCTGATGTTCTCCCGCTCGAACCACTGCCGGAGCTCCTCGAACGTGAGCACGCAGTCGACGATGCCGGCGAGGTCGGGACGGTCGGCCTCGGCCTTCTTGGCGACGCACGGGCCGATGAAAACGACGTGATCGGCGCCGCCCGGCTGGTTTTTGAGCATGCGGGCATGAGCGATCATCGGCGAACTGACGGGCGTCAACGCGTCGACGAGTTCGGTTCTATATTTTATTATATAATGTACGAACGCCGGACAGGCGGTGCAGAGATGCGGGCGATTCGGCTCCCGGGCCGCGGCGGCAGCCGTCGCCTGGGCGGTGGGGTAGGCGCCGACCGATGTCTCGGCGACCCGGGCGAAACCGAGCGCCCGCAGGGCCGACGGGATGCGGCGTTGTTCCCACGGCGAATACAGCGCGACGAACGAGGGGGCGAGACTGACGGCGACGTTCTTCGATTCCCGGACGAGCCGGATCGCCCGCTCGAGATCGGAACGGTAGGTCTTCGCGTGCTGCGGGCACTCCCGGATACAGGTGCCGCAGGCGATGCACCGGTCGGCCACGACCGAGGCCTGCCCGTTCTCCATACGGATCGCCTTGACGGGGCAGACGCGCAGGCACCGGTAACAGTCCCGGCACCGCGCCTTGTTCGTGAACACCACCTGGCCCGGAGTAGCCGCTCGATCCCGTTCCATATCGTTCATTCCCCCATCATATCAATATCCGCCACATCAGGAGAACAGCCTTCACTGCCGGAACGCGGGCGGATCACGATCCGCTGCCCTCCTGACGTGGGGGCGGGTTTGAAACCCGCCCGTGAGGCACACGACCGTGAATCGTTCGATGTTCACGTTGTCCCGTCAGGATGTGATCAGGCCTTCAACGGTCTTGATGGCCGTGGCGAGGGTGCACTTCTCGAACACCTTGTCGCCGATCACGACGGTCGGGCCGCGGTCGCACCGCTCGTGGCAGAACGATGCCTGCACGTCGACGGCGTGCGTGAGGCCGCGCTCCTCGAGGTGCTTGACCAGCCCCTGGAGCAGGGTCTGCGAGCCCTTCACGTAGCAGCTCGTGCCGACGCAGACCGTGATCTTGAGCTTCTCGGCGGCCGTGCCGGTGATCAGGGGAATTCCCGTATCACCCAGTCGGCGTCGCGAATGGTACCCGGTGTGAAGCAGTTCGTGCGCCTTGTGGCCGCCGACCTCGCCGAGATTCCGCTTGTAGAGCTCGCTGATGTAAGGGTTCTCCTGCGACTTGTGGAGCGGCTGGGTCTTGTCGGCGTCGTACAGCCCCTTCGCACGCCGCCGCCTGGCGGCCGTGTCGCGGCTGAGCGGCTGGCCCGCCCCGCCGACGCAGCCGCCCGGGCAGGCCATGACTTCGACCAGGTGGTAGGCGCTCTTTCCCTGCTTCACCTCGTCGGCGACCTTGCGGGCGTTCGCGAGGCTGTGGACGACGCACAGTTTCAGCTTCTTGCCGGCGACGTCGAACTCGATCTCGCGTCGGCCGTCTTCCCCGCGGACCTGCACGAAGTCGGCATTCTCGAGGGTGCGTCCGGTTACCTTCTCGGCGGCATAGCGCAGCACGGCCTCGGTCACGCCGCCGCTGGCGCCGAAAATGACGCCCGCGCCGGTCTTGAAGCCCATCGGCATGTCGAGCGACTCGGGAGACAGACTCCGGAAATCGATGCCGCGTTCCTCGATCATCCGGGCGAACTCCTGCGTCGTGAGCACGACGTCGACGTCGCGAATTCCGTCCTTCGCGAACTCGGGCCGGCGTGCCTCGAACTTCTTCGCGGTGCAGGGCATGATCGAGACGATGACCAGGTTCTTGTTCTCGATGCCCAGCGCCTTCGGAAGCGTATCGCGAGCTATTGAACCGAACATCTGCTGCGGCGATTTGCAGCTCGACAGGTTCGGCAGAAGTTCGGGGTGATATTGTTCCGCATATTTCACCCAGGCCGGGCAGCAGGAGGTGAACTGGGGCAGCCGTTCCCCCTTCGTGAAGCGGGTCAGGAACTCCTCCGCCTCCTCGATGACCGTCAGATCGGCCGAGAACGACGTGTCGAACACCTTTTTGAAACCCATCGCCTTGAGGGCTGCGACGGCCTGCCCGGTGACGACCTCGCCCGCCTCGAGACCGAACATCTCTCCGAGAGCGACGCGAACGGCGGGGGCGATCTCGGCGATGACCGTCTTCGACGGGTCGTCGAGCAGTTTCCAGACATCCTCGACGGACGAGCGCACGGTGAGGGCGCCGGTGGGGCAGACGGCCGCGCACTGGCCGCAGTTCACGCACTCGACCTGGTCGAGGTTCTTGCCGAACGCCGGCAGGACGGCGGCGTCCCGGCCGCGACCCGCGAAGTCGATCGCGCCGATGCCCTGAACCTCGGCGCACATGCGCACGCAGTCGCCGCACAGCACGCACTTGTTCGGGTCGCGCACCAGCGAGGGGCTGGAGACGTCGATCGCGCGCGGCTGGTGAATCGGCTTGAACCGGTTCTTCGTGATGCCGAGCCGTCGCGACAGGTTCTGCAGCGTGCAGGCGGCGCTCTTCGAACAGGTCGGGCACTGGCCGTCGTGGTTGGCGAGCAGCAGCTCGACCACGATCTTGCGCATCTGCCGGATCTCCTCGGTCGTCGTCTTCACCTTCATGCCGGCCTCGGGCTTCGTCGAGCAGGCGGCCATCAGGCCGCGGCCCTCGACGTCGACCATGCACATGCGGCAGGCGCCGTAGATGCTGAGATCCGAGTGGTAGCAAAACGTCGGCAGCTCGATGCCGGCCTTGCGTACCATCTCGAGAATGTTGCGTTCGCCCTCGATCGGAACGGGGCGGTTGTCGATCAGAACGGTGGCAGTCGTGTTGTTCATCGTTGTCACACTCCCATGACGGCGTCGAATTTGCAGGCGGTCGCGCAGGCTCCGCATTTGATGCAGACCGCCGGATCGATGACATGCGGCTTCTTCACCTCGCCCTTGATGGCATGGACGGGGCACTTGCGGGCGCAGGCGGTGCAGCCCCTGCACTTCGCCGCGTCGATCGTGATCGAGCGCAACGCCTTGCACCGGCCGGTCGGGCACCGCTTCTGGAACACGTGGGCGTCGACCTCGTTTCGGAAATACCGCAGGGTGGCGAGCACCGGGTTCGGGGCGGTCTTGCCGAGGCCGCACAGCGAGCCCTTGCCGACCGCGACGGCCAGCGTCTCAAGCGTGTCGATGGTCTCGGCCGTGGCGCGGCCCTCGATGATGTCGTCGAGCAGTGCCAGCATCTGGCGCGTGCCTTCGCGGCACAGCACGCATTTTCCGCAACTTTCGTTCTGCGTGAACTGCATGAAGAACCGGGCCACCGAAACCATGCACGTGTCGCGGTTCATCACGACAAGGCCGCCCGAGCCGACCATCGCTCCGACGCCCTTGAGCGAGTCGAAGTCGAGCGGCAGGTCGAGATGCTCGCTCGTCAGGCAGCCGCCCGACGGACCGCCGATCTGGACGGCCTTGAAGCCGTCGGGCCAGAGAGCGCCGTCGTCGCGGGTCACGCCGCCGCCGATGTTGAACACGATCTCGCGGATCGTCGTGCCGAACGGGACCTCGATCAGGCCCGTGTTCGCGACGTGGCCGGTGAGCGCGAAGTTCTTCGTGCCGGTCGAGTTCTTCGTTCCCATGCCGCGCAGCCATGCCGCGCCGTTCCGGATGATGAGCGGCACGGTGGCCAGGGTCTCGACGTTATTGATGACGGTCGGCTTGCCGTTGAGGCCTTTCTGGGCGGGGAACGGCGGCTTCGGCATCGGCATGCCGCGCTTGCCTTCGATCGAGGCGATGAGCGCCGTTTCCTCGCCGCAGACGAACGCGCCAGCGCCTTCCATCACGTGAAGGCGGAACGAAAGGCCGCTGCCGAAGATGTTGTCCCCAAGCAGGCCGAGCCGCTCGGCCTCTTCGACGGCGAAGCGGATGCGCTTCACGGCGAGCGGATACTCGGCCCGCACGTAGACGTAGCCCTCGTCGGCCTCGATGCCGCGCGCGGCGATCATCATGCCTTCGATGACGCTGTGGGGGTTGCCCTCCATCACGCTGCGGTCCATGAACGCGCCGGGGTCGCCCTCGTCGCCGTTGCAGATGACGTATTTCTTCGGCCCGGGCTGGACGCGCGTCAGTTCCCACTTTTTACCGGTGAGGAAGCCGCCGCCGCCGCGCCCGCGCAGGCCGGAGCCTTCGACTTCCTCGCAGACCGTCTTTGCCGACATCTTTGTAAATACCATTCTGGCGGCCTCATACCCACCGTGCGATATATATTCACGAATATCATCAGGGTCGATATGGCCGCACTCCCTGAGGACGGTCCGTTGCTGCCGCTTGTAGAAGGGGATGTCCGAACCGTGGACGCAGTGGGCGCCGGTGGCCGGGTCGGCATAGACGAGCCGGTCGATGGGCTTTCCCTGCTTGAGCGTCGTTTCGACGATCTCGGCGACATCCTCGACCTTCACGCGCGTATACAGGTAATTCTCGGGCAGGACCGTGACGAGCGGGCCCATCTGGCAGAAGCCGTGACAGCCGCTCTTCGAGACCCAGACGGCCTTGTCGGCTTTCTCCTCGCGGAGTTCGGCGATGACCGGCAGCTGCTCGGCGGCGATCTTCTCGATCAGCGCCTGGTGGACCTTGAGGGCGCCGTTCGCGACGCAGCCTGTGCCGGCGCAGATGATGACCCGGCGCGCCGGCTTTGCGGCGGCGGCGGAAAACGTGGAAGCGATGGAGTTCAGATCGGCTGTGGCAGTCATTTCGCGGCCTCCTTCACGGCGAGCGCGTCGATCAGGGCGACGGCGGACTGGGGCGTCATCTGGCCATGCACGTCGTCGTTGATGACGATGACCGGTGCGAGGCCGCAGGCGCCGAGACACGAGACGGTTTCGACGGTGAACAGCATGTCGGGCGTCGTGCGCCGCTTCTCGTCGAGGCCGAGCCGCTTCCTGATCGCCTCGAGAATCGGGATCGACTGTTTCACATGGCACGCCGTTCCGTCGCAGATCCGGATGACGTATCTGCCCTTGGGTTCGAGCGCGAAGTGCGCGTAGAACGTTGCGACGCCGTAGACGCGGGCGGGCGGCAGGTCGAGCGAGGTGGCGACGAAGGCCATGACCTCCTCGGGCAGGTAGCGATACTCCTCCTGGACGGCCTGCAGAATGGGAATCAGCTTCCCGGGGTCGCGGCCGTGTCGGTCGAGGATCTCGCAGACCTTTTCGAACTTGCGGGTGAGCGTGACCGGTTCCATGTGTTCGGCTCCTTCGATGATCTGATGATGTGAAGAGGGAAAGGTGTGTGTGAATCAGCGGGATGCGCCTTGAGAGCGCTTGCGGCCGAGTTTCGTCGAAAGAACGGCGAGGCCCGAGGCGAGGTTCTCCGTTTGAACGATCACCTCTTCAGGCAGGGAAAGCGAGACGGGTGCGAAATTCCAGATGCCCGTGATGCCGCCTTCGACCATGGCTTCGGCGACCTGCTGGGCTGCGGACGCCGGGACCGTGATGATGCCGAGCCTGATCTTCATGCGCCGTGCGAGGTCCGCGATCTTCTCGCAGGGCAGCACCTTGCAACCGGAAACCGTCGTTCCGATTTTCGCCGGGTCGCTGTCGAAAGCCGCGACGATCCTGAGCCCATACCGGCAGAAACCCTCGTACCCCAGCAACGCCTGGCCGAGATGGCCGGCGCCGGCGAGAAACGCGTCCGTCAGGTTGTTCCAGCCAAGGAACTCCTCGATTGATGTCAGAAGCTGGGCGATGCGATACCCGACCTTAGGCTGGCCCCTGATGCCCGTGACGGCGAGATCCTTGCGAACCTGCGTCGGGTCGAGGCGCAGATCGGCGCCGATGTGCGTGCACGAGACCACATCGCGCCCGCGCTCGGCGAGCGTTTTCAGATAATGGTGATAGAGAGGGAGTCGGCGCAGAGTCGGTTCCGGCGCCATTCTCGGCATCCCCGTCTCTTCTTTGTTTCCGGCTGTCATCGCGATGTCCTCCGGTTGATCGATCGGTTCCCGTCCCTTCAGGCTGGCACCGGACGGCTCCAAACGGATTGTGAAAATTATAACGAGAAAAGTTTCTCGATATGAATATATCGGCAGAGCGGGGGCGCGTCAAGAGAAATCGTGAAAATTTTCTCTATTCAAACTCGAATTAGGGGGACGTGATACCGAATTCGGAGGATATGCTTCCGATTTTCTTGGGTTTATCTCTCAGCATCGGGATTCTTATTGATTCCTGCAGAATGAACGCCACCCGTTCACCCTGAGCCTGTCGAAGGGCGAAATGAGGAATCATCGGAAAGTGGCTGTTCGTGCTTCGACAAGCTCAGCACGAACGGAGACACGAAGCTGGTTTTTGATATGCAGGACTCAATACCTTGTCTGGTGGCCTGGGAATCCCTCAAACGTGATCTGGGCGACGACGGCTCATCTGCTGAAACGCTGTTGGGCACGGTGACGAACGAAAACTGGTTGTGAAAGTTGCGTATCACGTCCCCGGAATTCGGAATTCCGGAAGCGTCAGGGGGAAATGCCGAAGAGAAGGCCCAGCAGGGCGCCGAGAGCGACGACGAACGAGAGGCAGCAGGCGAAGGGGCCGCTTCCCGGGCGTCCTTTCCGCCTCAGGGCCTCGTACAGGTGGCGCCGTTCGGGCGGAACGAGCTCGACGAGCCGGTCGAGAAGGGCGAGGTCGTCGAGGTAAAAGACCGGATCTGCCGCGTCTTCGGGCTGAAAATACAGGATGCCGTTCTCGTGGCCGCCGAGAACGGGGCGGCAGCGGGCGAGGGGATACTCGAAAGAGATATCCCGCTCGAGATCGTCGTAGGTGAGCGTTTCGGCGAAGATGCGCACGAGGCCCGTCGCCTGGCCTCCCGGCACGGAAGGGTGAATCACCCCTCCGAAGCCGGAGAGGCCGTCGCGCGGGAATGCCCGTTCATCCATGGGTTAGCCCGGATACCCGGTCGGAACCCGGCATCGCATCAGCGGAGCCGGCTCATTTTCCCCGGGGTATCATCGACGAAACGAGCCAGCCGAGTGCCGTCAGACGGTTGGGAACGGGGCTGAGGTAGACGCGGCCGGTTCCCGTGAAGGTGTTGACCAGGCCTTCGCCGCTGGTGAGGGAGCCCAGGAGGCTCTTGGTCGCCTTCGCGACCTCGAACTTCAGCGACTCGCTGCGGGCCACGGCGAAGTTCCCGTCGACCACCAGTTTGTCGTTCGTCAGTTCGACGAGTTCAACCGGCCCGGGGGAACAGAACACGACCTTGCCCGGCCCCTTGACGAGGGTCTGGAACCAGCCTTCGCCCGAGAAAAACGCCGAAAAAGCCGCGTTCCTGTAGGCGCTGACCTCGACCGTGATATCCGAGGCGTAGTAGGCGCCCTGGTCGAGAATGAAGCTTTCGCCGGGCTTGAGCTCGATCAGGTGAAAATTCTTGAAACTGTGCTCGAGAACCAGTTTGCCGGTTCCCTTGTAGGTCGGCTTGAACGCCGTTTCCCCGGACATCATCGACTTGAAGAAGCCGCCAACGCTGGGCGCCTGAGACTCCATCTCGAGCTCGCCCTGCATATACCGCATCGCCCCGGACTCGGTCCGGACCGACTCGTTCTTCAGGATGATCTCCACGTAATTCACTTCGTCTTTCGAGCACAGCTTGAACTCTGCCATCTCTTGCATCCTCCCTTGGTGAAATCGGATGCTCTCATGATACCGTACCGGGGTTGAAGTGTGAAAATCCGAACGACCGAAGGCGGGGACGACCGGAAGGTGCTATCCTCGGGGATGGGATATTGAACGAAGGAGAGCGGACATGAACGAACATGACGATCATCATCACCACGAATCGCATCCGGACGTCGACCGGAGACTCGCTCGTATAGCTGGCCATATAGAAGGAATCCGTCGGATGATCGGCGAAGAGAAGCCCTGCACGCAGATTCTGCAGCAGATGAAGGCCGTGATCTCGGCGCTCGAAAGCGCCCGCCGCATCGTCCTGACCGACCACGTCCGGCACTGCCTGGCCCACGCCATCCAAAAGAAAAGTTCGAAGGCGGCCGTCGACGAGGTGGAACAGATTCTCTCTCAACTCCTGTGACGTAGGAGTCATCCATGCACCGCCGAACCTTTTTGCGAGCATGCGCAGGCGTCTGCCTTATGTCGGGCGTCCCTTCCGGGTTGCTGAATATCAAAGCGTGCGCCCAGGTGCCGCCGCAGGCCCGGGAGGCGGAGTATTACGAGGTGCTTCCGGACGGCCGGATTCACTGCCTGCTTTGCCCGAACGGATGTGTCCGAAACGAGGGCGAGCGCAGCCAGTGCCGCGTCCGGGAACCCCGTGGCGGGAAATATTATTCGCTTGTCTATGCCTCTCCCTGCGTGCTGGCCATGGATCCTATAGAAAAATGTCCGCTATACCATTTCCCGCTCCCGGGAAACGCGTTCTCGATCGCCACCGCCGGATGCAACCTGGGCTGCAGCTACTGTCAGAACTGGCAGTTTTCGCAGAAGGCCCCGGAAGAGACGCGCAACTACTCGCTTCAGCCCGACGAGGTGATCGCCAAGGCAAGGGAATACAAGGCCGGCGGCATCGCCTTCTTCTATACCGAACCCACGATCTACATCGAATACATGAAGGACATCGCCCGCCTGGCAAAAAAGGCGGGTCTGCCGACGGTGATGGTGACGGCAGGCTATCTTCAACGGAAACCGCTCGAAGACCTCCTGGGGCTGATCGACGCGTTCACGGTCGGGCTGAAGGGCTTCACAAACGAGTATTACGAATCGGTGATCAAGGGAGCGCTGCCGCCGGTGCTCGAAACGTTGAAAGGGATCGCGGCCGCCAAAAAGCATCTCGAGATCGTCACCCTCCTGGTGCCGACGCTGAATGACCGGGAAACGGCGATCAAGGCCGAGACGGACTGGCTGGCGGAGCATCTCGGCCCGGATGTGCCGCTCCATTTCACCCGTTTCAATCCCCAGTTCCAGTTGAAGAATCTTCCGCCCACACCGGTGGGCGTGCTCGATCGGGCGAGACAGATCGCGATGAAGTCGGGACTGCGCTACGTCTACACCGGCAACGTCCCCGGCCATGAGGGAAACCATACGTATTGCCCGACCTGCGGCAAATCGCTCATCGAGCGCCTCGGATTCCAGGTGTTGAAGAACACGCTCGTCGGCGGCGCATGTCCTTCCTGCCGGACGAACATTCCCGGCCAATGGAAGGGTTCCGGATCACTCCGTGGAGGATGAATATGATAGCATATAATATGAGGGTTTCTGCCGCGGCGGGCTTCGTTCTGGCGATCGCCGTTTGCGCGGCTTCCGTCGCCGGTTTCCCCCGCGCCGCCTGGTCGGCGCCCCGACCGGTCGCTGAACTCGAGGAGATTCGCGAGGAGATTTCCCTGCTGAACCTTCTGCGGGGGCTGTATCTTTCGAAAGAGCAGGTGCGGAAGATCTCCGATCTGGCCCGCCAGGCGCAGACGCTGCGCGACACCGCTGTCGAACCGTTCCTGAAGGAAAAGGAGCGCATCCTGAAGACGTTCTCCGGCCTGCGCGACTCGCTGTATCTGGCGCCGGGCGCGGAGAAAACGGCGCAGGAGCAGGCGCAAAAGCTGGATCACGAGATGAAGGAAGCGATGGGGTCCGTGCATGACCGGATATCGCAGATGGAGGAGGAGGTCGACGGGATCCTGACGGAAGCCCAGGCCTGCATCGTCGACGATTTCAAACCGTGCCTGATTCCGCCGAAAGACCTGCGGAACCCCGTCCGCGTCGGCCAGGCCAACGATACCCCCGGCGCGCTCGGCAAGGTCGCCGATCTCATCTGGGCGGCTCCGGATGGCCTGTGGAAGGCGCGGGGAAGCAGGCTCCTGGAAGCCCTGGCGGGCAAGCTGGAGGAAGAGTCTGGGGCAATGAGCGGGGCGATGAAGGCCGACGTTCGCAGGCGCATCGGGGAAATCGCCGCCCGGATCCGGAAGACCTCGGATGTCGATTACGCCGTGAAGCGCGGCGATCTGGCGAAGGAGTTCCTGCTGATCGATCCCGGCAAGGCCCTCAAGCAGGGGCACAAGAAGATCGGAAAGAACGGCCGCTGGCTGCTTTCGGACACCGCCGCGCGCGTGCTTCCCCGCTGGCTCGAAGCCATGGATGCGCAGGCCGTTCCCGAGTTGCGGGAGGCGGCGGAAGACGCCGAACTCCGGCTCGACCGCAAGGATATTGCCGCGCGGGCGCTCATGCAGCTCCAGAAGCAGTACAACCGCCGGCGCGCGGCCGGGAAACTGCCTCCGTATGATGCCTTCATCAAGCCCGTCATGGACGGGATCAACGCGGACGATCTTCGCGCATTTCTCGGCGGCGTGCGAACGTGCGCCGGGCAGTTGCTCGACGTCCGGCCGGACGGCGATCTCGTCAAGCTGCTGGCGCAACTCGCCCGCGGGTATGCGAAATGGCTCGAACTGCCGCTGTTCAACCCGAAACAGGACCCGTTCGGCCTGGCCGCCGACCTCGAAGCCGCCCGACAGAACACCGACCCTGCGCAGGCCTGCGCGGATCTGCTGAAGCTGGTCGATACGGTCGGAACGTTCCGCAAGCCCTGACGGGGGCGGAAATCCTCCCCGATTCCCGGAAGCCAAACGCCAATTTCGCGTTCCCGTTCGTGCTGACCCTGGCGAAGCACGGGAAGCCGTTCAGGGCGAGGGGCTTTTCAGGGCGCGGAGGCCGTTGGCCACGACGATGACCGAAGCGCCGGTGTCGGCCAGCACGGCCATCCAGAGCGTCGCCCATCCCGCCAGCGACAGGGCGAACACGGCGAGTTTCAGGCCGACCGAGAGGGCGATGTTCTGCCTGACGATCCGGTTGGAGCGCCTGGCGATGGCGATCAGCAGCGGCAGGCGGCGCAGGTCGTCGTGCAGCAGCACGGCGCCGGCGGTTTCGAGGGCGGCGTCGGTGCCGCGGGTTCCCATCGCGACGCCGACGGCCGCGGCCGCGAGGGCGGGGGTGTCGTTCACGCCGTCGCCGACCATCATGACCGGGCCGGACGTTTTGGCCAGCGCTTCGATGCGGCTGCACTTCGCGTCGGGCGACAACCGGCCTTCGGCCTCGGCGATGCCGACCGTTGCGGCATACTCGCGAGCCGTTTCGTCGCGGTCCCCCGAGAGAAGAATCGTCCGGGCGACTCCCGACCCGCTCACCCGCGAGACCGCTTCTTTCGCCTCGGGCCTGATCGCGTCGCCCATCGTGACCGTGCCGAGAAGCGAGCGTCCGTCCGATAGGCAGGAGACCGTCACGCAGGAAGACGGGATGGCCGGCAGGTCTCGGAGGGCATCGGGGCAGTTTTCCAGGGCCCACTCGGCCGTGCCGAACCGGTAGGTGGTCGTTCCGATGCAGCCGGTCACGCCGCGGCCGCGCACAGCACTGAATCCCTCGACATGGGGAAGCGCGATGCCGGCTTCCTGCGCCCTCTTGCGGAATGCCGGCGCCAGCGGATGTTCCGACCCGGCTTCGAGCGCGGCCGTGATGCGGAGCAGGTCCGTCTCGCTCATGTCGCCGGCCGGCATGAGATCGAGGATGCCGGGCTCTCCGACGGTGATGGTGCCGGTCTTGTCGAACGCGACGGTCGTCACCCCCGCCGCCTCCTCGAGCACGCTGCCGCTTCTGACCAGGATACCGGAACGGGCCGCGGCGGCCATGGCCGACACCAGCGTCACCGGCGAGGCCAGCACGAGCGAGCAGGGGCAGGCGATGACGAGCAGGACGAGCGCGGCATATACGGATGTCGCCGTCGCCGCGAGGCCGAGCAACGGGGGCAGAACGGCGACCGCAGCTGCGATCGCGACGACCGCGGGGGTGTAGATCGCGGCGAACCGGTCCATGCCGCTCTGAAACGCGGTTTTCTGCGCCTGGGCCTTCTGGACCGACATCATGATGCGAGAGAATCGCGATTCCGAGGCCGGGGCCGTGACGGTCATGAGAAGCGCGCCGTCGAGGTTCTGGGTTCCGGCGAGCAGGTCGCAGCCGGCTGTCTTGACGATCGGCGTGCTCTCGCCCGTCATGCTGCTTTCGTCGACGTGCGACGAGCCTTCGATCGCCGTGCCGTCCATCGGCACCGTCTCGCCTGGCCGGATGCGGAGCGTTGCGCCGGCCCGAATCTGGCCGACGGGCGTTGGGTGCTCGTGCCCGGCCTCGTCGACGAGATGCGCGAGGCTGGGAAGGTTGCGGCGCAGGGCCTCGATCGACGAGCGGGCTTTCTCGCTGCTGAGGCGTTCGAGCCACTTCGCGATCGAGTACAGGAACAGCACCATCGCGCCCTCCTGCCACTCGCCGAGCGCGCCTGCGCCGATGGCTGCGGACAGCATGAGGGTGTTCATGCCGAGACTCCGGCGTTTCAGTTCGGCACCGGCCTTCCCGGCAACAGGCCATCCCGCGACGATCATCGCGAGAGGAAGGGGGGCGAAATGTCCGCTGAGCCAGGCAATGAGAATCAGAAGCCCCGAAACAACCATGACGGCGGCCTCGAGCGGCGCCGGAGCGGCCGATGCCTCTGCGGCCCCGTCCGCCTGCCGCGAATCCGCCGGCATGACGGGCTGGAACGTGACGCCGTGTTCGTCGGCCAGGCCGTCGATGATCGCCTCGCAGCCTTCGTCGAGAGTGCAGGTGACGCGCACCGTGCCGCCCATGAAGTCGAGTTCGGCTTCGGCGACGCCGCTTCGGCCACGGATCTCTGTTTCCAGTTCCTTGGCGCAGGTGGGGCAGTCGAGACCGACGACCTTCCAGACGTGCGTGTGTGTCGGATGCTTGTTCATGGTAAGAACATCCTTTCGACAGCTGTCAGCGGCGATTCAATCCTCGAACTCCGTGACATGCGGGGCCGCCGCCTCAGCCGGTTCCCCCGTGTGTGTGATGGCAACCTCGAGAAGGTCCGAAACGTGCTCGTCGGCGAGCGAATAATGGATATGCCGCCCTTCGCGTCGCGCCCGCACGAGCCGCATGGCGCGCAGAATCCGCAGTTGGTGCGAAACCGCCGACTGCGTCGCTCCCGCCGCACGTGTCAGTTCCCCGACCGTTCGCTCGCCCGAAACCATGGCCGTGAGCAGCTTGAGCCGCGTCGGGTCGGCCAGACACTTGAACAGCTCCGCCACCTCATCAAGCCGATGATCGCAGCACCAGTCAGGAAAGTGAATGTATGAGCACTTGTTCATATATCAAATATACTCGCCCGGTTCCCGTTTGGCAAGAAGTTTATAGCCTGTGGGCGTAACATCTGCCTTGGGTCTGTTTTCAAGGTTGATAAAGTGGAGACGAAAAAACGATGCCTGGTGTATGCTGGTCGCAAAGAAACACGGTTTTTACTGGGGAATCAGACGAAAGAGAGGAAGATCTTCGTGACATCGCGACCTGAATTGTCTGCCATGGAACCTGGGTTCACCTTCGATCAGGCAGTGGCGGAGGCCGGGCGTTGCCTGCTCTGCCACGAACCGCCCTGCTCGAAAGGCTGCCCGGCCGGAACCGACCCGGGAACCTTCAT